>DATJWU010000064.1:0-3278 GCA_035501055.1 Thermodesulfovibrionales bacterium | reverse complement strand
AGAATCCTTTTGCAGAAATGGGAGCGGGCCTTCGTCTTCTTTAAGCATGAAGACGATGCCGCAGGACCTGAACTGGCGATGCGTTTTCGTGAACTGGCGGATTCGAAATAGGCTGTGTCGTTTCAGCCTCCCGGAAGGCAGGCAGGATCGAAGTCTTTTACATGCGATGAGATTCCAGTAATGAGGTATTACGGGGTTTTGCCGAAAGTGATATCCCTCCTTGAGATAACAGCCGTTGTCGACAACCTCCATTAGGTATCGCGATACAAGACTTCTCACCACGCCTGCCTTCCGGGATGCACAGCGCATCTGTTGACGGCCCCCGTTGTCTTGAAAGAACCCCTTCATACCTTTACAATACAGGCATGGATGAGCTGATTATTATCGGCGGCGGGCTTGCGGGCAGCGAGGCGGCGTGGCAGGCCGCGATCAGGGGCGTGCGCGTCATCCTCTATGAGATGAGGCCTCAGAAATTTACGGAGGCGCACAGGACGGAGTTTCTGGGGGAACTGGTCTGTTCCAATTCCTTTCGTTCCGACGATCCCTGGAGCGCGCCGGGATGTCTTAAGCAGGAGCTTGCCCGGGGCGGCTCCTTAATCATGAAGGCTGCGGAAGCGTCGCGCGTACCCGCGGGCAGCGCCCTCGCCGTCGACAGGATCCGGTTTTCGGAATTTATTACAGAGGCGATTTCCGAAAACCATAATATCGGAGTGGTGAGAGAGGAAATCGTAGAGGTACCTGACCGCATCTCGATAATCGCCACGGGTCCGCTCACTTCGGGACCGATGACGGAGACGCTTGGAAAACTGATAGGTGAGGAATACCTCTACTTCTACGACGCGATCGCGCCGATCGTGAGTGCGGACAGCATCGATTTCGGAAAAGTGTACCGTGCGTCGCGTTACGGCAAAGGGGGGGATGACTATATCAACTGCCCCATGACAAGGGAAGAGTACGATATCTTTTATGGCTCACTGCTTGATGCGGACAAAGTGAATGTGAGGGCCTTTGAAAATCAAAAGGTCTTCGAGGGGTGCATGCCCGTTGAGGTAATGGCGCTTCGCGGCAGAGACACGCTCAGATTCGGACCGATGAAACCGGTCGGTCTGCCTGACCCGCGGACAGGTCGCGAGCCCCATGCGGTCGTACAATTGCGGCCTGAGAACAACAACGGGTCGGCATATAACATGGTAGGGTTTCAGACACGCATGAAATGGCCTGATCAGGATCGGGTCTTCAGAACTATCCCGGGACTGGAGCATGCCGAGTTCCTCAGGTTCGGCAGCGTGCACCGGAATACCTTTATCAATGCGCCCCTTTTTCTCGAAAAAGACCTGTCACTGAGACCGGCAGGGAACCTGTATATCGCCGGCCAGTTAAGCGGCGTGGAAGGGTACATAGAGTCGACGGCAATGGGGCTCGTGGCAGGGATAAATGCCGCGAGGAGGATGAAGGGGCAGGCGGCGGCCGAGGTGCCGCCTGCGACGGCGCACGGTTCCTTGATCACTCATATTACGACCCCGGTCAAGGGGTTTCAGCCGAGCAACATCAACTTCGGGCTCTTTCCTCCTCCCGACACCTCGATCAGGGACAAGAAGCTGAAAAAGAAAGCGGTGGTGGAGCGGGCGATCCGTGAATGGCAGGCATATGCAGAGAAGGTAAGGCCGTGATGGAGCTTCATATTGTAAATGAGGTGCAGGTTTCGGCGAGCAAATGAGGTCTTGCAACGGATGAACGAATACATCGAACAATTCCTCCGGTATATGCTGACCGAGCGGGGCGCGTCGGAGCATACCATACGGTCTTACAGGAAGGACCTCGAGACGTTTTTTGCATATGTGAACTCCGAGGCGAAATCCGTCGAGCCCGTCGAGATCAGGGGCTTCGTTGCAGGTCAGATGAAGGACGGTCTGAAGAAGAGCACCGTCGGGAGGCGGCTTGCGACCATACGGTCTTTTTACCGATTTCTCCACCGCGAGGGCTTCGTGAAGGTCAACCCTGCGAAGCTCGTCAATGCGCCGAAGCTGCCGAAACTGCTCCCGAAGTTCCTTACCGTCGACGACGCCTTTTCGCTCATGGAAAAACCCGAGGGAATCGGGTTTATGCCGGTCCGGGACAGGGCCATCCTCGAACTGCTTTATTCGAACGGCCTCAGGGTGGCCGAACTCTCCGGCCTGAACCAGGACGATGTCAACATCAGGGAAGGCTTGGTCAAGATTAGGGGGAAAGGCAGGAAAGAGCGGATCGGGCCTATCGGAAGAAAGGCCCTGGATGCGCTCCGGGCATACATTATCGAGCGGACGCTTCTCAAGAAGAAGGAAAAGGCTCTCTTCCTGAACCGCAGCGGCACCCGATTGACAGACAGGGGCGTCAGACGTATAGTAGTTAAATATGCGCGGGCTGCGCTGATCGACGGGAGGATAGGGCCCCATACCCTGAGACATACCTTTGCCACCCATCTTCTCCAGGGCGGCGCCGATCTGAGGGTCATCCAGGAGCTTCTGGGGCACGCGTCACTTTCCACAACCCAGAAGTATACTCATCTGGACATACAGCACCTGATGGATATTTACGACAAGGCCCATCCGTTGGCGAAAGAGGAAGAGTGATGAGGGCTTTCAGGAAAGACGAAATCGACCACTGAGGACGCTGAGCGCAGAGTCAGCCTTTGTGAGTGAAAAAGGTTGCTCGGCGACCTCTGCTCACTCCGCGGTGAACAATGAGTTCTTGACAGACTATTCGCTGAGGTATGGCGCACAGGAACGGAGGATATAATGTTTAGGGGAACGACGATACTCTGCGTCAGGAGGAACGGGAAGGTTGCGATCGGCGGCGACGGCCAGGTGACCCTCGGCAGCACCGTCCTCAAACACAACGCAAAGAAGATACGGCGGATGTACAACGATAAGGTGGTCGCGGGGTTTTCAGGAGCGACTGCCGATGCCTTCACGCTCTTCGAGAAATTTGAGGGCAAGCTCGAATCGTACAGGGGCAACATTACCAGGGCGGCTGTCGAACTCGCGAAGGACTGGCGGACCGACAGGGTGCTGAGGAGGCTCGAGGCGCTGCTGATTATTTCCGACAATGAACACACCTTCATCATCTCCGGCAACGGCGATGTGATAGAACCCGAGACGGGTGTTGCGGCGATCGGGTCCGGCGGCCCTTATGCGCAGGCGGCGGCGACAGCGCTTTATGAGAATACGGAATTGCCTGCAAAGGAGATCGTCGAGAAAGCGATGCAGATCGCCTCATCCATCTGCATCTATACGAATAAC
>DATJWU010000063.1:0-4257 GCA_035501055.1 Thermodesulfovibrionales bacterium | reverse complement strand
TCATGGACATAAAGAAATACGTAACCGATCTGGCTGTTGAGGCAAAGGCCGGAGCGCGGACGCTTGCGAAGGCCTCATCGGCCCAGAAGAATCTTGTGCTGGTGAAGATGGCGGAGGCCCTGAAAGCGAAGGCCGCCGAGCTCTCGTCAGCGAACAGGGCTGACGTTGAGTTCGCGGAAAAGAAGGGCCTTTCAAAGGCGATGATAGACAGGCTCACGCTAAACCAGAAGAGGATCGGCGAAATGGCTCAGGGACTGGTGGAGGTCTCTCAGCTGCCCGACCCTTCCGGCGAGATCCTCAGGATGTGGCAGCGGCCCAACGGCATGACCGTCGGCAGGATGAGGGTGCCCATCGGAGTGATCGGAATCATCTATGAGTCCCGGCCGAACGTGACCGCCGATGCCACAAGCCTCTGCCTTAAGGCCGGCAATGCCGTGGTCCTGCGCGGCGGGTCCGAGGCGATCAACTCGAACAGGGCGATCGTGAAGGTGCTCAGGGAAGTGGCGAAGGAACAGGGGCTCCACGAAGGGGCGATCACCTTCGTCGACACCCCTGACAGGGAGGCGATCATGGAGATGCTCAAACTCGAAGGCATCATAGACCTGATCATCCCGAGGGGAGGGGAGGGGCTCATCAGAACCGTCGCTGAGAATTCACGCATCCCTGTCCTGAAGCACTACAAGGGGGTCTGCCACGTCTTCGTCGACAGGGACGCCGATCCCCTCATGGCGGAAGAGATATGCTTCAACGCAAAGGTCCAGAGGCCCGCGACCTGCAACTCCATGGAGACGATGCTCGTTGACGAGGCAATCGCAGGAGGCTTCCTGCCGAAGATGCTCGGGAGGTTCGGGAAAGCGGGGGTGGAGCTGAGAGGATGCCCCAAAACGCGGACGATCTGGCCTGGTGCGCGTGAAGTAAAGGAAGAGGATTACTACAACGAATACCTCGATCTGATCCTGAACGTGAGGGTTGTTGCGGACATGGATGAGGCGATGGATCATATCGCAAAGTACGGCTCCGCCCATTCCGATTCGATCGTCACGATGAACTACGACCGGGGGCTGCGGTTCCTGCGCGAGGTAGATTCCTCGGCGGTGCTCGTCAATGCGTCGACAAGGTTGAATGACGGCTACCAGTTCGGCCTCGGGGCGGAAATCGGCATATCGACCGACAAGATTCACGCGCGAGGACCGATGGGACTGGAAGAGCTCACCTGCACGAAGTTCATCGTCCTCGGGACCGGGCAGCTGCGGGAGTAAGGCCCACATGCCTGCATGCGGGCACACGTTTTCACTCTGACATCTGTGTCTGAAAGGTTTTCACTATCTCTGTCTGGCCCTATTTCAAAAGAGGGAGAAGGAAGATTCCATGATCGCGCTCATCTCATCCGTTCCTGAAGAGGGCAAACTCTTTGCTGATCAATTAAGGAAAAAGTCGGTTATCGGCGGCAAGGCTGTTTTTCGGGGACGGTTTTGCGACAGGGACGTCGTGTACGTCGTCTCAGGCATGGGAAAAGTGAACGCGGCACATGCGGCAACGCTGCTCTGCGAGCACTATTCCCCTGACATGATAATCCTCTTTGGTGTCGGAGGCGCATACCCTTCAACAGATCTGCGTGTCGGGGATATTGCAGTCGCAGAAAAAGAGATTTACGGCGATGAGGGGGTTCTCGCAAAGGACGGCTTTCACGGAACCGACTTCATCGGCATCCCGCTTTTGAAGGAGGGAAAGAAGAAGTACTACAACGAATTCCCGCTCGATAAGAGACTGGTCTCAAAGACCATGAAACTCATCACTCATCACTCAACACTCGACATTGCCTTGAAAGCCGGCACCTTCGTCACCGTCTCGGCATGCACAGGGACAAGGAAAAGGGCGGTCGAGCTGCGTGAAAGGTTCAACGCCCTCTGTGAGAACATGGAAGGCGCGGCGGTGGCCCATGTCTGCGCTGTCTACGGTATTCCAATGGTCGAGATCCGGGGGATCAGCAATATCGTGGAAGACCGCAACAGGGCAAAATGGAACATGCCGCTCGCCGCAGCGAACTGCCAGAAGGCTGTCGCGGAACTACTCGCACACCTGCCCTCGCCCACTTCACCTAGTGTCGCATAGCTACGCTTCATGGGGGGACGGACATGCTGAAAAGGCTTTTTATAGCGATACCGACAACAGCCCTGTTTATCCTGAGTCCGGTCAAGAACTGAAGGGCGCAACCTCTATATTCCCGCTGATCATCCGACCTTCAAAATCAAGTCGCATTATAAAAGGCGGATGAAGTATGCCCGTCACCTTTTCGCATGACGTAACGCACATTCTTTCTCGCCAGGTCTAAGAATCAGTCGCGCTATCGCCACAGCTCGTAATACACTATCTCGCTGAGCGGTCTTCTCGCCGGACCTTCGCTTTTTTCCTCGAGCGGGTAACCCAGAGGGAACATCCCCACAACCCTCAGGCCGGAAGGGATATTCAAGAGGTCGCGGACCCCCTGCTCATTGAAGACACCCACAAAGACCGTTCCGAGCCCGAGAGCCCGGGACGTGAGCATGAGGTTCTGGGCAGCGATGCCCACGTCGGTCAGGTAATACTGCTGTTCCCATATGGATCCCGACTGTGCAGGGTCGGCGCAGGCGACGATAACGACCGGGGCCTCGGCGATCCCCTTCTTGGCGGGGTTTGATTTGTACCCCCGCGGCGCGAAAAACGACTCGACATAAGAAAGATCGCTGAGCCTTTCTCTGATTGATTGGTTCTTCACGACGACAAACCTCCAGCACTGGAGATTGGCCCACGAAGGGGCCTGGCGTGCGGCTTCCAGTACTGCGGTGAGTTTCTCCTCCTCCACCGGCCTGTCGGCGAACCGCCTTACACTTCTTCGCGTCCGTATCGCTTCAAAGAGATCCATGGAAACCTCCCCTGAGTCATTTATCACAATTCTACCACAGACCACGGAGAGGCCATAGACGTCATTGCGTCTCAGGCCTCCGGGCCTCTTGGTCTTCCGGCGGGAAGAAGAAAACGGTTAAAATAGAACCACGCGTGAGGTCCTTATGCGATCAAAGAAGATACTGTTCATAGGCGACTCCCTGACAGAGTTCTTCGACTGGCAGAGAAGGTTCCCCGGCCACGAGGTTATCAACCTCGGCGCGGCCGGAGAGACGGTTGAGGGGCTCCTTTCGAGGACAGACCGGATAACAAAGCTCACCCCTTCGCCGGATGTAGTCTTCCTCATGACAGGGATCAATAATGTGGCGATGGAGGATTACGATTTCCTCGACTCATACAGAAAGATTGTGGAAAGGATATCTTCCGCCTTTCCCGACGCGCGCCTCTTCATCCAGAGTATCCTGCCTGCGCTGATCCCCTGGATATCCGGTGAATCCATTCAGATGTTGAACCGTTCCCTTCAGGAGATCGCCGAAAAGACAGGCAAGGAATACCTTGATGTTTACTCCCTCTTTATCGGGCCGGAGGGAGCCGGAGTGCGTGATTACTTCCTTCCCGACGGTGTCCATCTCAGTGACGCAGGTTATGCTGCCTGGTCAAAGGCACTTGAGCGTCTGATCAATACCTGATGTCACCCTGTGTATCCTCTGCGGAAGCCCTGCCGGACGGCACCGCGCGCATTGCAAAAGCAATGGAGAAAGCTCTAATTAAGAAAGGTTCATCTTTGCTCAGCCAGTTGCTTTTTAGAAAGTAAAAGATAATAATATTATAGTTGGTGTCTGCACATAATTTTTGAAGCTACGCTCATTAAATTTAAAATTGCCCGCCCTTGGCGGGTGACAAAGAGCTCATATCTTGAGCAAAAAAGGAGATAACGATGAAGAAGAAGGGTCTCGCTCTTTTGTCAGTAGTGGTCATGTCGATGGGAATAGCCGGGCTGGTCTCAACGGCCTTTGCCCTCGCCCCATACCTCACCGTATTCAACGCCAAATACGGCACCTCCTTTGACTGCAGTGTCTGCCACGTAAGTCCGGGTGGCGGCGGTCCCCGCAATTCATACGGAAGCGCTTTCGAAGCCGTAGCCACTCACGATGCGAATCCCGCCGGCGCCATTGCAGCCATAGAGTCGCTCCCCTCAAAGTGCAGCGGCTTCACCAATCTTCAGCTGATCAATCTTGGAATAAATCCGGGTTCCGGTACTTGCCCCGCAGCGACAGTTCCTTTACCTACCCTTGCGCAGGTATTCCCGGCGTATGCCGAGATCGCGTCTGCGGTAACGAACCCTAACCCGGCCATAATGGAGCCGATCGCGGT
>DATJWU010000062.1:0-3750 GCA_035501055.1 Thermodesulfovibrionales bacterium | reverse complement strand
CAGACACAAAGCCTCCGGGCTCCCCGATCATCTCGCCCTTCTTCACTTCCTGGTTGATCGAAACAACGGGTTTGCACGGGGCCCCTGTATGCTGGCTGAGAGGGATCACAACTGTCTGGGGGATTTTTGCAGGCCGGATGGCGCTGTCTTTCGCCAGCTCTTTTTTGTCAGGAGGATGAATGCCTCCCCTGAACGTTAAAAGACCCATTTACGGGTTCCTCCTCATTGAGATAGAATGCAGTGCGGGTGCAAAGACCCCAAAAAATAACACGACGCCCCGTGATATGTCAAGGCGCACGTGATGCATTTAACAACATCACGGCGCCCTTCCCTCCTTCGAGGGCCTTCTTCATTCTCCGCGAAAGGATATCGGCCTGTCGGAGAGGCTCGGGTATTCTGTAACGCGTCGCGCAGTCGAGGACTATCCGCACGGATTCTCCAAGCGTGATCTTGTGGCCCGGTGAGACAAAGAGAGGCTTCACTCCATCCTGGGTTCGCACCACTGCGCCTACTGACCGCCCCTTAAAGAGCAAAGGAGACCATTGCCCTCTTCCGGTTCCCGGCTCTTCATACTCTCCGACAAGTCTTGCCTTCGCACACCCTATCGTCGGAACGTTTATCATTACTCCTACGTGTGATGCAAGGCCTGCCCCTTCGGGATGGGCAACCCCCTGGCCGTCGCAGAGGACCAGATCAGGTTCTGCCCCGAGGGCGCTGAGGGCATCGATGAGCGCCGGCCCTTCCCTGAAGAAAAGCAGTCCGGGCACATAGGGAAAGGAGACCTTCCTCACCACATGGGTATATTCGACAAGCACCATCCGGGGATAAAGGAAAAGCGAGGCAACTCCGACGACTCTCTCTCCGAAAAAGGCTGCATCAACCCCTGCCACGAGCCGGACTTTCTTCCCGAGGGGTTCGATGCGTATCTCTTCCCTGACGCGCTCCTGAATCCTTCGTGCGCCGACTGCGTCCAAAGGCCACGTCTGAAAACCCGGCGGCATGGCAAAATTGTAGCACAAAAGGCAGAGCGGCTTTTTGACTTACAATCTCCCGCAGGGATATAATTATTTACTCACGGTAATCATACCAATGAAGAATAGCGGAATCCGCCTTACGAAGAAGTCCAGGGCCTTCTGGGTCATCATCTTTATTGTCGCCGCACTCCTCACCGGGATTGTGAGCGGCGGATATATCGCCGTCGCAAAGGGGATCCCTTCGATTGCAGAGCTCAAGCAGTACAAGGCCGTTCCCGGTGCAAGGATTTACGCAGACGACGACACGCTTATCGGAGAACTCAAGATCGACAAGGGAACCTTCGTGCCCCTGGACCGGATGCCGCACCACCTGATCAATGCGGTGATCGCGGTCGAAGATTCGCGCTTCTGGAAACACAAAGGGTTCGACTATATCGCCATCCTCAGGGCTGCGGTCAAAGACGTGATTCATGTCGGGATCAAAGAGGGCGGCAGCACCATAACCCAGCAGCTCACCAAGATAACCTTCCTGACCCCTGAAAGGACGGTTCAGAGAAAGCTTAGGGAGATCGCCCTTGCCACGAAGATAGAGAACAGCATGACAAAGAAGGAGATCCTCGAACTCTACCTCAACAGGGTCTACCTCGGCCACGGCGCCTACGGAATGGAGATGGCCTCGAGGGTCTATTTCGGCAAGTCCGTCGGCAGTCTCTCCCTTTCCGAGGCTGCGCTCCTCGCGGGTCTGATAAGGGCGCCTTCCGTGTATTCCCCCTATAACAACCTCATGAAGGCCAGGGACAGACAGGAGACGGTCCTCTCCCGCATGGAAGAAGAAGGGTTCATTAAGAAGGCCGAAAAGGAAAAGGCCCTGAAACAGCCGCTGAACCTCTCATCGCTGCGGCGGGGTCTGGAATCGAACAATTACTTTATCGAGTATGTCAGGAAGCATCTCGAGGAGCGGTACGGGCCTGACATGGTCTACAAGGGAGGGCTGAGCGTTTACACCACGCTCGACCGGAAGGCCCAGGTTTCTGCCGCAAGGGCACTGCAGGAGGGGCTTCGGGAACTGGACAAGAGACGGGGATGGAGGGGTGCGATCGAGCACAGGGAGATCGACGCAGAAAAGGAGCTTAGGAAAAGAGAAGCGGGTCAGTTCGTCACCAGCACAGGCGACATCGTTTCAGGAGTTGTCATGAAGGTCGGGCCCAAGGAGGCGTTTATCAGGGCCAGAGGTGTCCGCGGAAGACTGTCCGTCGAAAACGCGCAGTGGGCAGCGAGGGTCATAGACCCGAAGACAGGCAGGGCGAGTCAGATCGCGAACTTTTCCCTCGACAAAGTGCTGAAGGTCGGCGACGTGGTCAAGGTGGGTTTCAAATCCCTTCGGGGAAACGCGGTCGAACTGAGCCTTGAACAGGAGCCTGAGGTGGAAGGTGCCGTCGTTGCCATCGAACCGGCCACGGGTTTTATAAGGGCCATGGTCGGCGGATATGATTACGCGAGAAGCGAATTCAACAGGGCTGTCTTTGCGAAACGCCAGCCCGGGTCAGCGTTTAAGCCGGTTATCTACGCTGCCGCCATGGACAACGGATTTACTCCGGCAAGCGTCCTGAACGATGAGGAGGCAACCTACAAGGGCGGGCCAAAGGGTGACTGGACGCCTGAGAATTACGATCATAAGCACTACGGCCCGACGAGGCTGAGAGAAGCCCTCGCCTATTCGAGGAATGTCGTTACCGTAAAACTTGTGGACGCGATGGGAGTGGACAAGGTGATCGACTTTGCGAGGAAGATCGGACTGGAAGGGGATATGCCGCGCAACCTGAGCATCGCCCTCGGCAGCATCAGCGTCACCCCTCTGGAACTTGCCTCAGGGTACAGCGTGTTCGATAACAGCGGCATGAAAATGCGCCCGATCGCGGTGAAATATATAACGGACTCGAAGGGACGGGTGCTCGAGAGCGATGATCCCGAAGGTGAGCAGGTAATCAGCCCCGACACCTCTTTCCTCATCACGTCGATGATGCAGGATGTCGTGGCCTACGGGACCGGGTGGAGGGCCAAGGCCCTCGGCAGGCCGGTTGCGGGAAAGACGGGGACCACAAACGACTACCGTGACGCGTGGTTCGTCGGATACACCACGGAGATGGTGGCCTCCGTGTGGGTAGGGTTTGACGACATGCGCCCTCTCGGCGCCCAGGAGACGGGAGCGAAGGCGGCTTCACCGATTTGGGTGAATTTCATGAAGGCCCTCGCGGCCGACGCACCTGTCGGATTCACGGTGCCTGAAGGCATTGTCAGTTGCGCCATCGACCCTTCCAGCGGTCTTCTCTCGAAGGACGAGGCGTTCGGGGTGAAAGAATATTTCAAGGCCGGGACACAGCCGAAAGAGTATGCATCATCGGGCAGGCCTTCGGGCTGGGAGAACAGGGAACCGGCAAAACTCGATTTCGACTAAAGGAGGTCAGCGATGCGGAGAAGAGGTTTTGTTTCTGTGGTGACGGTATGTATCACCGTGGTGGTGCTCGTGGGGGTCCTGTGCGCACTGTATGCCCCGTCCGTTTCTGCGCAGGAAGGGCTTTACCAGAAGGGAGTCCACGCGTATCTGAAGAAGGACTATAAGAACGCAGCGAAGTCTCTCAGGGAATACACCGACCAGAAGCCCGACGCTGCCGCCTACTATCTTCTCGGCTATGCGAACTACAAGCTGAAGAACGAGAAAGAAGCCGAGGAATATTTCAGGGAGGCCTATCTCATCGACCCCGGTTTTACGCCGAAG
>DATJWU010000061.1:0-2432 GCA_035501055.1 Thermodesulfovibrionales bacterium | reverse complement strand
GCAGCAGAATCTTCAACAATGAGAAGTGAACCCACCGTACCTCCCTCAGATCATATGACTGATTTTATCAGATCAGGGCGAAAAAAGCATTATACTTCCCTCTCCTTTTGCATTTCGAGCAGCTTCTTCTGGAGCAGGGATTTCTCAAGGGCGAGCCCTGCCTGATCAATGAAAATCTCGAGTCCTTCGGTCTCCGCAAAAGACGAGTCGGTCAGCGCATTGTCACAGTACAGCAGCGCGACGACCCTGTTCTCGGTGATGATCGGGAAAAGCGCAGCCTTGGGAGCCTTCCTGTCCCCGATCTCCCTGAGGAGCTGGCGGGTAAAGTCATCCGCCTCTATATCGCCCTTGTAAGGCTGTCCGCCGGCAATGACCTTCTTCAGGAAAGGGCTTTCAAGGTGAGGGATCACAATCTCCCGTACCCTCTCGTCGGCCCGTTCGATGTCGAGGCCGAACTGTCCCAGACCCGCGAGTTCCCGGTCACCGACCATGAACAGGACCCCCCGTTCGAAGATATCGCTCGCAAACCTGAGAATCAGCAGGGTTATCTCGGCCGTGGAATTTGGAAATCTGAGCTCCTGAGTGAGTGATCTGAGGGCAAAGATGTCCTTTCTCTCTCCGGAGCCCGGCCCCTCGTCCTCATCCCCCCAGTGCCCTTCGCCCCCTTCATCGGAAAGGTCTTCTTCCGCGAATTTGTGGCTCGCCTGCTCGTCATACTGGCGGGCGCCCTCGATAAGCAGATATTCGGCGCTCAGGCCCTTCGAGACCTCCCATCCTGTATCTATCCGCCCCGCGTGGCTGCCCACGTCCAGATTGTCGAGTTCGAAGTGAAAATCCCCGTTGTTCAGTCCCGTGAGACGGGATACGACTTTTTCGATCCTCTTCTTCGCTACCTTGTCAAGCAGCTCCCTGCTCACGGAACCGAAGTCGAGGAGTATCTCCGCGACCGATTTTTCGGGCAGCTTTTTTTTTACGTCGAGGGCCATGTGAAGGATCGGCTCCTTGACGACGCCGTGCGTCACGAGGTCCTGGCCGATCGTGTTCCCGAGCATGCTCGTTTCGGCCCTCACGACGAGACCGTTCCTGAACACGATAAAGGCCTGATCCTGTTCTCCCCTGATGGTGAGTGTCCCGGTCTTTTTCCCGATGCTCAGGATCTGGAGGATGTCTGAAAGCGCAAGATCTTCCAGCCGGCCGACAAGACTCATGCAGCCCCGATGACGGCCGAAAGAAGAAAGGCAGGAGCAACCCGCTCCATGAAGTGATCGTGGAGCCCGAAAAGAATGCCGGTTTCGGCTTCAGGAGATGTCCCGCGCCTCATCCTCTGTCCCTCATCCTTCATCCTCCCGGTTCTTTTGCGGTGCAAGGGTGCTCCACCAATACCTCAATGTCACTTAACAAATATATCAGGAACAATTACGGGGTGTCAACGAAAACAGGGCCGGTATGGGGGTCCAGGGCCGGTGCCTGCGGCATATCCCGTTATATACGCGCCCCTCCGCTCCTTCGCTTCTTTTGTGGTATAGTAGAGTCATGAAACTGGCAATCACCGGAAAAGGCGGCGTAGGCAAGACCACACTCTCGGCGGTGCTGAGTAATCTCTATGCCTCTGAGGGGAAGCGGGTGATCGCCGTCGACGCAGACCCCGATGCAAACCTCGCCGCGGCCCTCGGGGTCCCGGCCGAGGCCGCGTTAAAAATCAGGCCCATTGCCGAAATGACCGACGTGATCGAGGAACGCATGGGCGCGAGACCGGGCAAGAGCGGCGGGGTATTCAAGCTCAACCCGAAGGTCGACGACATTCCCGAGGAATTCGGATACCGTATCGGCAACATCGTACTCCTCGTCACCGGAAAATCAAAAGAGGCGGCCTCAGGCTGCTACTGTCCGGAAAACGTATTCCTCCGGAGGCTCCTCAAACATCTTGTGGTGAGCAGGGATGAAGTCGTAATCGTCGATATGGAGGCCGGGATCGAGCATTTGACCCGGGGAACCACCGAGGCGGTAGACGCGTTCATCGTGGTCGTCGAGCCGGGCCAGAGAAGTATCCAGACCGCGAATACCGTCAAAGAGCTCGCCAAGGGGCTCGGGGTAAAGAAGGTCTTTGTCGTCGCGAACAAGGTGCGGGGACAGGAAGACCTCGACTTTGTGAAAAGCCATTTACCTGACGCTCAATTGCTCGGCGCCATCACGTTCAGCCACGACATCATGGAGGCAGACATAGCCGGCATCAGCCCTTTCAGGATAAAGAACGCGGTCGATGACGTCCTGAAGATCAAGGAGAGCCTCGAGGCGAGTGTTGGATGAAAAGGCCCGCATCAGAAGGGTCGTTCTCGGCGTAAGAGACGCGATCGCCCCGGAAACCAGAGCAGCAAAAAATTCCCTCACCAAAGAACGCCTTCTTGCACTCCCGCGGTTCCTGCATGCGCAGA
>DATJWU010000060.1:0-3876 GCA_035501055.1 Thermodesulfovibrionales bacterium | reverse complement strand
TCTCTCTGGCTCGTCTCCGTGACCCTGTACTTCCTGCTCAGACTCTGGCTACCACGACTGTATGCCCTTACCGGCACGCTGCTCTTTCTCGTGAGCGCTCCCGCGGCAGCCGCGGCAGAGATGCTCATGGTGCGACACTATGTGGAGGGAACGCTTCTTGCACTTCTCTCTCTTCTTATTCGTAAAGGCGCTGCGAAAAGGGTTGCTGCCCTTATCGGTCTTCTCGGACCTGCTTTACCTTCTCGCCATGTCCGCAAAAGAAATCGCCGTACCTCTGGTCCTAGTGCTTCTGTTTCTGCCCGACCAGACATGTAGGCGCCGTGCCGCATACTCCCTGCCTCATTTTTGCGCCCTCATCCTCTATATCATCTGGCGCTCATACATGTTTGGGACGGTCATCGGCGGGCATGGCAGAATCGTGCCCGAAGGCTTGGGTGGGCCGTTCCTCCGCATTATCGTGAGAAACCTTGGCGAGTCCCTCAGTATGATGGTCGGCGGCCCCCCGGTCGCTCCGGTGACATACCCCGTGCTTCTGGTCCTTGCCTGTTCTCTCGCAGCGGCCTGCGTCGTTGTCCTCCTGAGGAGAAAAAAATCTCCGTGTTCTTTTTTTTTGCCGCCCTTGCGGCGTCCGTATATGCGCCTATCTTCTCCCTCTTCAACGACTTCTCGATCAGGAACTTCATCACCTGCCGGTATATGTTCCCCTTCGCGGTCTCTTTCGGCTCCGCAGTCTCTTCTGCGCTCTTTTTCCTCTCTTCCCGGTCCCGCCAAGATGAAAAGGCCGGTAGAAGACGCCCTTCGCACTGGGCGGTTGTTTTCTGCCTCTTCCTCGTGGCGCTCGTGAGCGCCAGTTCATACCGGTGGGTCTTCGCTCAGCGAAATACCTTCACGGGGCCTGCGGCGGCAGAAGGACGGTTTCTCATGAACACGGCAGCGGATGTCCTGATGGTAAAAACTCATCCCTATCCGGGAAACAATTACTATGAGAACCTGGACTTCTTCAAGAGGCTCCGCAAGGGGCAGGCTATACCGAACGTCGTATACGACGTCTTCGCTCACATAGATGACCCCATGGTCTGGCCTGCGCGAATGCCCGTATACAGGTACAGTGTTGACGAAAGAAGGATAGTCGAGGTGACTGGGGATTTCTTGAAGAGGCGGGCCGAATATTTTTCGAGGACGCGCAAACTCCCGTTCTCCGTGAAACTCAGGGTCAGGGATGGCGCTGTTTCCTATGACCTTGGCCCTTCAGACAGGGGGCGGTATTTTGCACTGTTGGGATATCGCCCCGGGTTGTATTGCCTCGTGGGAGATTCCGGTCAGAAGATGTACCGAAGGGTCTTCACCAGTCTGAAGACCTTTCTCCGTTTCGGCTGGGAGTCCCCGGAGGGATGGGTGACCTTTTCACCCGAATGGTTCGTTGATTTCTCCAAGCAAAGGGAAATCGTGTGGGAACAATAAGTCCTCGCCGTAAGGCCGCCGCTGCGCGCCTTGAGAGAGATCTCACGAGAATGACACGGTTTATTTCTTCCGGGCTATGTTGATCGTATCTTCTATGATGAACTTCGGCCGCCGCTTCACCTCTTCGTATATCCTGCTTATGTACAGCCCGATGATCCCCAGACTCAGCATGAGCGCGCTGCCGATGAAGAGCAGGAGAAGGATGACGGTGGTGAAGCCGCTCACCGCATGGCCGGAGAATTTCATGGAGAGCGTCTGGATGACGAGCACCATACTCACGAAAAAGGTTACCGCCCCCATGAGCGTGATGAAGTGAAGGGGGAAGGACGAATAGGCGGTCGAGGCGTTGACCGCGAGCCTGATAAGCTTCCATGTCGACCGGCGTGACCGGCCGTCTGCCCTCTCAGGTACTGAAAAGGGTATCTGGACCTTCCTGAAGCCGAGCCAAAAGACGATGCCCTGGAAGAAGCGGGAACTCTCCGGGAAGCGGTTGTGCGCATCGACGACCTTTCTGTCGAGGAGCTTGAAGTCCGAGGCGTTGTCGAGGTCAATGCCGGCCAGATGCCTCAGAAGCCAGTAGAAGAACTTTGCCCCGAGCGAAGAAGAGAGCGGCTCCCTGCCGCGGTGCACCTTTACCGCTTCGACGATATCGGCCGTCCCCTCCCTCCATTTCGCGACCATTTCAGGAATGAGCGCAGGAGGATGCTGAAGGTCCGCGTCCATCACGATCACGGCGTCGCCGGAAGCTGACTCGATTCCCGAAACTATGGCGGATTCCTTCCCGAAATTTCTGCTGAGGCGGATTCCTCTTATTTCAGGGCTCTCCTCCGCGAGGGCGCCGATGATCTCCCACGTCCAGTCGGTCGAGCCGTCGTCGACGACAATTATCTCATAGTCTGCGCCGCTCCGGCGAGCGCATTCCCCTATCTCCGCCAATGCTTCAGGGAGGAGCCGGGCCTCGTTGAGCACGGGCAGGACGATCGAGAGCGTATATGTCTTACGCGTGTCCATTATTTCCCCCCGCTGCCAGGGCGATCATCGTTCCCGGCAGCTTTATCGGTCTTGCGCCTAATCCGCCTCCCAGGGGGACGCCGAATTTGGCGGCGATCAGCCCCAAAGGAAAGGCATGGAGAAAGGGAATCTCCCTTATGGCGGAAAAGCCGGCCCTTTCGAGGAGACGCGTCAGAGTGGCCTTCGTGTAGAATGCGACATGCTCGGGGATCTTGAAGGAAGGCCACCGCTTCTTCATCAGTGCATACCAGAGGCTCCCGATGTTAGGGGTCGCGACCACGAGCGTGCCGTCCTCTTTCATTCGCGGCCTCACCGCCGCAAGAAAGTCAAGCGGGGCATATATATGTTCTATGACGTTTATGGCGACGACGGTATCGAAGTCCTTCCAGTGAGCGGGGAGGGAACCCAGCCCGCCGACATGGATAGGGGCACCTGAAATTTTCCGCGCATGTGAGCCTCCCTCCTCAGAGAGTTCGGCCCCGTATTGCTGCGGGAAAAAATCCGCTGCCTCGGCGAGGAAGAAACCGTATCCACTCCCTACTTCGAGGAGTTTACCCCCGGCAATTCCCCGTTTCCGCATCTCCGTCAGGAAACCCCTGAAAGTGATCCTGAGGCTTTTCCCCTGGAAGAGATAATCCTCATACCCGGAGCCCTCCCCGCCGGCGAAATACGTCCCGTCCTGGTACAGGGCCTGCATGACCGGTTCTTTGAGTCTCGGGCTCAGGTACACGAGACTGCACGCGGGGCAGCGGACTACACCGAAAGGCGGAAAAGAGTGGAGGAGAAGACCGTTCGCAGTCGCGCATAAAGGACAGGACGGCCTTTCCAGCTCTGATTCACGCCACGAATGGGACATCCTGAGTTCGTCACGATGTGACCCTGCGAGAGGCTGCATGGAAACTAGTCTACGAAATTGCAGTGAAAAAGTCTACGGGATCGGGACTCCCGCCGCAGCATCAGACAGTGTCGGCGAGGGCGGGTTTTCCTGGGAGTGCGCCGGTCTTATTTGACAAGAAAGCGATTTTGCGTGTATCCTATTAGACTCTGAGGGCCGCTAGCTCAGTTGGTAGAGCAACGCCCATTTAAGGCGTGGGTCGTTGGTTCGAATCCACCGCGGCTCACTTTAAAAAGTTGTGAGTTTTGAATTGAGCATTTTGAGTTGGAAGAACCGAAGCCGACGTTCTCTGGATCGAAGGGTGGTTTGTTCTTTCCTAACTCGAAACTGAAAACTCATCACTCAAAAGGTTTTTTCATGTCCCTATCGTCTAGCCCGGCCTAGGACATCGCCCTTTCAAGGCGGTAACGCGGGTTCGAATCCCGCTGGGGACGCCAACGATTACAAGGGGTTACGGCCTGTAGCCCCTTTCTCATTTCTAAAACGTGACCAAAACGTGACATTTCACA
>DATJWU010000059.1:0-5658 GCA_035501055.1 Thermodesulfovibrionales bacterium | reverse complement strand
CTACGACACTCTATCTAGTCAGACACGGAGAGACAGAGGGCAGCGAGGTCAAGCGCTACAAGGGCAGCATCGATGTCCCCCTCTCGGAGAAAGGGATCGGGCAGATGAGGAAGGTATCTGCCTTCATCGCCGGAAACCTCGGGAACGCCGACCCATCGGCGGACTATCTGAAACATATTCACCGCACGTCTTCCTCTTCTCCTGACAGAAAGGACGGCGCCCTTCAGGCCGTCTATACGTCGCCGCTGAGCAGGGCACTGAACGGCGCGGAGATGATCGCGGCCCCCCACGGATTAAAGCCCTCAGTGGTCAGGGATCTGAGGGAGCGGGGCTTCGGCAGATGGGAAGGAATGTCGTTCACCGAAATAAGGGAACAGTATCCCGATGAATTCGAGGCGTGGGCGGGCAATCCCGTGAAATACAGCCCCCCGGGGGGCGAAAGCACGGTTGAGGTAAGCGAACGCGCAGTCACCGCCCTGAACACCATCCTCGACGCCCATAAGGATGAAGCGATCGCGGTCGTCGCCCACGGCGGAGTGAACAGGGTGCTTCTTTGCCACATCCTCGGCATCCCCCTTGAGAACGTATTCAGGGTCGAGCAGGATTTCGGCGCGGTCAATGTCATCGAATTCTGGGAGAAGTATCCCGTGGTGAAACTCCTCAACTACCAGGTGGAATCATGTCACGTGCGTTGATGATCGTCGGCACAGGCTCGGGCGCAGGCAAGAGCCTCATCGTCGCCGCGTTCTGCAGGATCTTTAGGGACATGGGGATCAGCGTGGCGCCCTTCAAGGCGCAGAACATGGCGCTCAATTCCTCTATCACTACCGACGGAAGCGAGATCGGCCGGGCCCAGGCACTCCAGGCCGAAGCCGCAGGGATCGCGCCGACGGTCGACATGAATCCCATTCTGCTCAAGGCCTCGGGCGAGAAAGGCTCCCAGGTGATCATTCAGGGCCGGGTACACTCCATGATGAAGGCGCAGGAGTATTATGCCTTCAAGAAGGAGGCATGGAAGGCGGTGAAGGAGTCTTACGGCAGGCTTTCCCGCGCCTATGACCTCATCGTCATGGAAGGCGCGGGGAGCCCCGCCGAGATAAACCTCATGAGTGTGGACATTGTGAATATCGCCGCGGCAAAACACGCGAAAGCGCCGGTGCTCCTCGTCGGTGATATCGACAAGGGCGGTGTGTTCGCGTCTCTCTACGGAACGGTAAAACTCCTCGGCAGGGACAGCAGGCACATAAAAGGATACGTGATCAACAAATTTCGCGGGGACCTCGCGATCCTCGAGCCCGGCCTCGATATGATCAGGGAAAAGACCGGCAAGCCCGTGATCGGCGTCCTGCCCTATATCCACGACATGGGCCTGCCCGAAGAAGACGGCCTGGCGTTGCAGCAACACTCAAAACTCAGCACTCAAAACTCAAAACAGGGTATCAAGGTCGTCATCGTAAAATTCCAGTACATCTCGAATTTCACTGATTTCGATCCCTTCCTCTGCGAACCCGATGTGGCGATTGCCTATTCGTCAGAGCCTGCAGAGATCGAGAACGCGGACCTCGTAATCATCCCCGGATCGAAGAACACGGTAAAGGACCTCCTGTTCCTGAAGAAGCACGGACTGGACAGGAGCATCAGGAAGGCATACGAAAAGGGAGTGCAGATTGTCGGAACCTGCGGCGGTTACCAGATGCTCGGGAAAAAGATATACGACCCTCTCGGCGTCGAGAGCCATCACGGAGAGATGGACGGCCTCGGCATCCTCAATATCGAGACGACTTTCGACAAGGAGAAGACGACCTGCCAGGTGGAAGCGGAAATCACAGGGACTAGGGATTGGGGATTTGAGATTAGTGAAGCAGACACTAATCCCCAACACCTAACCCCTAATCCCTTTATTGACCCCCAACACCTAACCTCTAACGCCCTAAAGGGTTATGAAATCCATATGGGGGTGAGCAGGGGAGATATCGGCCTGTTCAGGCTCAAAAGATTGTCCTCGCACTCAGCACTCAACACGCAACACTCAGAACCGCTTTTGGACGGCTCCATGAACCGCAACTGCTGGGGCACTTACCTTCACGGGATATTCGAAAACGATTCCTTCAGACAGGCAATATTGAATCAAATCCGTGAGCGGAAGGGATTGGCGAAGGTGAATACCTCTCAGAGCTACACCGGATCGAAGGAGAAGGCGCTCAACAGGCTTGCGGGTGTCGTCGCGCACCACATTGATATGGAATTCGTAAAGGGTATACTGAAACTATGACAGGGCTTTTTGAACCTTCAGCCCTCCCCCTCCAGCTTTCCGTGTTGCTGCTGGCATTTCTGCTCGACCTCGCCATCGGCGACCCGCGGTGGCTTCCGCACCCGGTGCGGATTATCGGCAAGGGGATTGCGGGGATCGAGACCCTGATGAGGAGACATCTCCGTTCGCCCCTTCATGAAAGAGCGGGGGGCGTCCTCCTCGTGATACTGGTCGTCATCCCCGTATTCGCCGTCAGTCTTCTGATCGAGCGCACGGCTTTCTCCGTGATGCGTCCCTTCACTGCGACACCCCTTTCTGTCCTGGGTCTTATCGTCCTGGTGTATCTCACGTCAACGACTATCGCGGTGCGGGAACTCATCGGCTCGGCGAAGACCGTCATCGATTCGGTCAGGGTGAAGGATATCGACGGGGCGAAGAAAAACCTGGGCATGATCGTCGGGCGCGACACTCATGACCTTTCCGAAAAGGCGATACTGAAGGCATCGATGGAGACGGTCGCGGAGAACCTCTCCGACGGCGTGGTCGCCCCACTCTTCTATCTCGCCCTCGGCGGCCTCCCGCTTGCCATGGTCTACAAGGCGATAAACACCCTCGACTCCATGGTCGGCTACAGAAACGAACGCTACCTCAACTTCGGCAGGGCGGCTGCCCGTCTCGACGACATCGCCAACTTCATCCCTGCGAGGATCACCGGTATTCTTATCGTCATATCGTCTTTTCTCATTTCCCGTTCACTTTTCACTTTTCAGTTTTCACTGAAAACTCTTTTAAGAGACGGCCGGAATCATCTGAGCCCGAACAGCGGCGTTCCCGAGGCGGCCATGGCGGGTGCGCTCGGCATAAGGATGGGAGGGCCTTCCACCTACGGCGGCATGGTCGTCGAGAAACCCTATATCGGGGACGCGAGGACCGCAGACTCCACAGAGGATTATCTTGCCGCCTCGGGGCGTGCACTCGCCATCGCCCGTGTCACGTCGGCATTGGGGGTCCTGTGTGCTGCGGTCATGTTGTCGGCCAGGATGTCCTTATGACCGCGCACGGCGGAAATATTTACCGGGCTGCCGAAGAACTCCGGATGAGCGAGGAGGGCATAATCGATTTCAGCGCCTCCATAAACCCACTCGGGGTGCCCTGTTCCGTGAGCCTCGCGATCGGGAAGAAGATCAGAGAGCTGGTAAACTACCCTGATCCGGACGCGCGGGGGCTTACCGGATTGCTCGGGGAACAGCTCGGCATCGATCCTGACAGGATCGTCTGCGGAAACGGCAGCACGGAGCTGATTTACCTTGTGGTGAGGGCGATGAAGCCGCGAAGGGTCCTTGTTCCTGCGCCGACATTTTCGGAGTATGAAAAAGCGGTCCTCCAGCATATCAATGGAAAGGGCGGGGGGCAGAGCGCAAAGCGCAAAGATAATAAAGCCGCCGTCCTCCATTTTCTGTTGGATCCGAAAAATGATTTCACCATAGATCCGGGGGAGTTTATTGCCGCGATGGCAGGTGATTTACCCTGTAATGCGATCGGTGGTATTCACCCGAAACTCAACACTCAAAAGCCAGTACGGTCTTCGGGTCGCATTCACTCAACACTCAACACTCAACACTCAACACGGTCGTTTGATATGGCCTTCCTCTGCAATCCCAACAACCCGACGGGCAGACTGCTGAAAAAGAAAGAGGTGCTGAAAATAGCAAAAGCCGCGGAGGCCCTCGGATGCCACCTCGTGGTCGACGAGGCCTTTATCGATTTCCTGCCCGGAGAATCGGTGATAAGGGAGGTGGGCAAAAACCCTTACCTCACGGTGCTGCGTTCTATGACGAAGTTCTATGCCCTTTCCGGTCTCCGGCTTGGATTCGGCATCTTCCCTCCGCTGGTGCTTGAGGCCCTCAGGGAGTACAAGGAACCCTGGACCGTCAATACCCTCGCGCAGTCGGCGGGCATCGCCGCACTGAACGACAGGGCTTACAGTGAAAATACCTTCAGGGTAATCGCGCGGGAGAAGACTTTTCTTGAAAAAGGTCTTCAGCGTCTGGGGATAGCCTTTATTCCTTCCCGGGCCAACTACTACCTCTTCAGGTCCGAAAAGGCCGCGGAGATCGTCAGGTCGCTGCGGCGCAAGGGTATCCTCGTAAGGGATTGTTCGAGTTTTGCCGGGCTCGACGGCTCGTATATCCGGATCGCCGTAAAGTCCCGCAGGGATAACACTATACTACTGAAGGAGTTGTCGCAATTATGCGGGGCATAGTCATCGCAGGCACCCACAGCGGATGCGGCAAGACGACCGTAACCCTCGGCCTCCTCGCGGCGCTGAAGAAAAATGGTCTCACCGTTCAGTCATTCAAGACCGGGCCCGATTTCATCGACTCAGGCATCCACCGGCTCATCACCGGAAGACCCTCAAGGAATCTCGATCTCTGGATGTGCGGCGAAGCGTATGTCAGGGACTGTTTCGAACTATTCTCGGCGGACGCGGAGGCCGTGGTCGTGGAAGGGGTCATGGGCATGTATGACGGCAAACTGAGCACCGCACATCTCGCGGCGTTCCTCGACCTTCCGGTGATCCTCGTCGTCGATGCTTACGGCATGGCGGAGAGCGCGGGAGCGATTGTCAAAGGTTTTGCTGACTTCGGACGTCACACCATTGATCGCAGAAACTCAAAACTCAACACTCAAAACTCAACACTTCGCATAGCCGGCGTTATCTTCAACCGGGTCGCCTCGGAGCGGCATTACGAAAGGCTCAGGGAGAGTGTTCACGGAGTCCCGGTATTGGGATATCTCCCGAGGGACCTGAAATTCGAGATCCCCCACCGCCACCTCGGCCTTACCGTTGCCGAAGAGAACCCGCTCTCTGAAAAAAATCTCGACAGGCTGGCTGATACGGTCTTAAGATTTATCGATGTCGAAAGCATACTGCGCTACGAGGCAAGAGGTAAAGGGCAAGGGGCAAAGAACAAGAAACGGCGAGGGTCAAGACCCGGGTGCCTGTCCCCTATTGCCTCCATCGCCGTGGCGTACGATAAGGCCTTCTGTTTCTATTACGAAGACAACCTCGACCTGCTGAGGGATGGGGGGATGGAGGTCGTGAAATTCAGCCCCCTTGCCGATTCCAGACTCCCCCGCAGCGTTGATGCGGTCTATATCGGCGGGGGATATCCTGAACTTCACGCACTGCAGTTATCTGCAAACAAATCGATGCTCAGCTCCATTCAAACGTGGGCGGATGAGGGAAGACCGTTGTATGCCGAGTGCGGCGGGCTCATGTATCTCTCACAGGGCATCTATGATTTCAAAGACGCCTTCTTCCCCATGGCCGGTGTCTTTCCTTTCGAAACGGTGATGAAGAAAGGAAGATCCCGCCTGGGTTACCGCGAGATCCTTCTCCATGA
>DATJWU010000058.1:0-5133 GCA_035501055.1 Thermodesulfovibrionales bacterium | reverse complement strand
GAGACCACCTCGATTCCGTCGCGGTCTTTCATCCCGCGGATCTCGAAGGGCCTCTCCTCGAGGCCCGGTGAGAGGAACTCTACCAGATCGCCGGCGTCGAGTCTGTGCCTCAGCCCGACCGTTGCAATGCCCTGATGCACCTCTGTCACCACCCCGACGAGTTCATGGCTCATTCGGTAGCTCTCGCCGTTGAAATTGTAGTCGGCGTCGGCCTGCGGTCCGAAAAACATGCCTGTGGTATATCCCCTGCTGCTGAACATCGAGAGTTCCCTGAACCATCGCGGTTCCACGGTATAGCCGGCTCCCGAGCCAAGGGAATCAATCGCCTCCCGGTAGGTCTTTACCACGCCTGCGGCGTAGTTGATCCCTTTCATCCTGCCTTCTATCTTGAAGCTGTCGATCCCCGCGTCCGCGAGGAGGGGGAGATGTTCGATCATGCAGAGGTCCTTCGAGCTCATGACATAGGTACCCCGGTCATCCTCGAAAACAGGGAAATGTTCGCCCGGTCTTTTTTCTTCCATCAGCGTATAATTCCATCTGCAGGAATTGGTGCACTCGCCTTCATTGGCGCTCCTCCACGCAAGAAAACTGCTGAGGTAGCACCTGCCTGAATAGGAGATGCAGAGAGAACCGTGGACAAAGACCTCGAGTTCGACCGCGGTCTGTTCCCTGATCTCCCCTATTTCGTGAATGGTCAGCTCGCGGGACAGAATGAGCCTTCTTGCACCGAGACCTTCCCAGAATTTCGCGGACTCCGTATTGGTGATATTTGCCTGAGTGCTGATATGGAGATCGAGGCGGGGCGCCCTCTTCCTGAAGAGGGAAAAGAGACCGGGGTCTGACAGGATCACCGCATCGGGCCTGATGTCGTTGAGCAGTTCGATGTGTCTTTCGATTTCCGTAAGGTCGCGGTTATGGGGGAAGATATTGACGGTCACATAGGCTCTGACCTCATGCTCGCGTGCGTACTCAACCCCTCTCCGCAACTCTTCGGAGGAGAAGTTTCTTGCCCTGCCCCTCAGGCTGAACCTCGAATCGCCGAGGTAGACCGCGTCGGCTCCGTAGTGCACCGCCGTCACGAGTTTCTCGAAGTCTCCGGCAGGGGCGAGGAGTTCAGGCCTTTTCTTCACTGTTCATCCTTTCCCTGCATCTCTTTATCGCCTCCGTAGCCAGCCGGTCGCAGCGCTCATTTTCGGCATGCCCGTTGTGGCCCTTTATCCAGCTCCAGGTGACCTCGTGCGGGGCCGCCGCTTTCAGGAGTCTTTCCCACAGGTCCCTGTTCATCACCGCCTTTTTCTGCGCGTTCATCCAGTTGTTCCTGAGCCATGCACCCATCCATTCGGTCATTCCCTTCACCACATAGTTCGAATCGGTGACGACCTTTACCACGCAGGGCTTTTTCAGCGCCTCGAGGGCGGTGATCACCCCGAGGAGTTCCATCCGGTTGTTCGTGGTCAGCGCTTCGCAGCCCGACATTTCCTTCACCTTCTCTCCTGATACGAGGATGGCGCCGAACCCCCCGATGCCGGGGTTGCCGCTGCAGGCGCCGTCTGCATAGATCTGCACAAATGGTTTCTGATCAGGTTTCATCGATGGAGGTGGGATGGATTGCTGCGGCACCTTAGAATGTCCTGTTGTCGAAGACCCTCTTCGTCTTTCTCTCGGTCCTCGGAAGGGTCCCGTATTCGAGCATCTCGACGCCGCACGACACCATGAGATTGTGTTTGATATTCTTGGAAATGGCTTCACAGAGGCCCTTGCCCGCACTCTCATGGACATTTTCCGCCCTCTCGACCTTCAGCGTCATGTAGTCCCTTCCGTCGTCTCCGTGTTCGAGGATGACCTGGAATTCGCTGCCGAGCCCGTGGATCTGAGAGAGGAGCGAGTCGATCTGGCCAGGATAAATGTTGACTCCCCTGAAGATGAACATGTCGTCGGACCTCCCGAGTATCTTATCGTGGCGGGGGAGGGTGCAGCCGCAGGGACAGTCGCCGCCGATCAACTTTGTCAGGTCCCTTGAACGGTACCGGATCAGAGGAGCGCCTTCCTTCATCAGGGTGGTAAAGACCATCTCTCCAGCTTCTCCGGGCAGTGCAGGCTTCAACGACTCCTGATCAAGCACCTCGAGGATGTAGTAGTCCGCCCAGTAATGAATGCCGGTTTCGTATCTGCAGCTGAGGCCCGTCCCGGGGCCGTAGAGTTCGGTCAGGCCGGAGATGTCATAGACCTCGTCGATGCCGAGCAGTTCCTTTATCTTCTTGACCATCGCACTGCTCGTGCGCTCGGCGCCGCATATCACCTTTCTGACGCTGATCCTGTCCCTTATCCCCCGTCTGTGCACCTCTTCTGCGAGGAGGAGCGCCATCGAGGCGGTTGCGCAGACGACCGTCGACTGCAGGTCCATGAGGAAAGTGCACTGCATGTCCATATTTCCCGGTCCGACAGGGATCGCCATCGCGCCGAATCTCTCACAGCCTTGCTGGAAGCCGACGCCTGCGGTCCACAGACCATAGCCGACACAGATCTGGAGCCTGTCTTCCCTGGTCACTCCCGCGAGTTCATAGCACCTGCTGAACATATATGCCCAGTCGTCGATATCCTTTTGCGTGTAACAGAGGATCTTCCTCTTGCCGGTCGTACCCGAGGATGAATGTATCCGCACTATGTCACGCTCGGCGGCGGCCTTTAACGGGAAGGGATAATCGTTCTGAAGGTCTTCTGCGGTGGTGAAGGGCAGTCTTTGGAGGTCCTCAAGGTTCCTGATGTCCTCCGGTCTGATTCCGGCCTCGTCAAATCTCTTCCTGTAAAAAGGCGAGTGAGCGTACGCATGCGAGACAGTCCACTTCAGTCCCCCCAGCTGGTGCTCCTTCAGCGCATCCGGGGCAGCAGCTTTTGACGGGAATCTTTCAAGCATCGGGTCCAGCCTCCTGACTAAGGAATGTCTCTCCAAGGAAACGCACCGAATACTATACCACAGAGACCGCGCCTATTTATCGGCGTGAGACGCACCGAGTGCAAAGGCCTCAAGGGATGTCGTGAGGACGTCGCCGCGCTTCGCGAGTCTCGCCTTCAGGACGTCTATGATGTCCTGGCTGGAACAGAAAAAGCCCTTGCCGTTTCCCTCTCCCCGGGTGATACGGGCGAGAGCGAATCCGAGGACAATCAGATTGAGGGCTTGGGGTTTGCCCATCTGCCCTGCAAGACGATCCGCATCGATCCAATGGAGATCTCCCTGTCCCTGGAAGTCCGGCCGTGCCTTTGCATTGATCACCGCCCATCCTCCCGGCCCGAGATAAAAACCGTGCTGCTCGAGATTCTCTTCGTTGAGGATCAGCAGGCCGTCTGCGCGGGACGGGATGATGAGGGGACTGAAAAAAGCCCCGACCTTCACGTGTGAAAGCACTGTCCCTCCCCTCTGCGCCATGCCGTGGTTTTCAGAGGTATACACGGAGAGACCCCTCCTGATTGCCGCTTCGGCGAGGACATGGGTGATGAAGATAATTCCCTGTCCCCCGACTCCGCTCACGATGATCTGCTGCTTCATCGGAATGAAATCTCAAATTCTAATTTCGAAATCCTAAACAAATCAACAAACAAAAGCGTCCGCAGTTGAACACGCGAATAGCAAATGGCCGTTTGGGAGTTCGAGCTTTTGTCATTGTCTAGTATTTCGTGTTTAGAATTTATCATTTTTCCTTCTCTTTGATCATCTTCTTCGGGCAGGCATGGAGACAGATGCCGCAGTCGGTACAGAGCAGGTAATTGATGCGGACCTTCTTCTGCTCCCTGTCAAATTCGAGGGCAGGACATTCGAAGTGTTTGACGCAGTACTCGCAGCCGTCACACTCTTCGTCGATGAGGACCTTCACCCCCGGCAGACGATCCCCCTTCTCTCTGTTCATTATGCAGGGGTAGCGCGAAATCACCACGGCGACTCCCTTTGTCCGGCTGTGTGCGAGGGCCTCTTTTATCAGCGCGGTAAAGTCAGGAAGCCGGTAGGGGTCACCCACGCGGCAGAACGTGACCCCGCAGGCGCGCACCAGGCCCTCTATTTCGACCTTTGTCGTCGGTTCGCCGCTCGCTCCCCTGCCGAGCGCGGGTGTGGGCTGATTGCCGGTCATGGCGGTGGTTGAGTTGTCGAGGATCACGAGGACGAACCTCGCGTCCTGCACCACGGCATCGATAAGGGGAGGGATACCGGCATGAAAAAAAGTCGAATCCCCGATAGTGGCGACGATATCGCCGCTCTTCTCTGTCGGGGTGTGAGTGGTGCGGTATGCGTAAGAGAATCCCGCTGCCTTGCTTATCGAGGCGCCCATGCAGAGCGCGGTATCGATCGCTCCCATGTTCAGTCCAAGGGTGTAGCATCCTATGTCGCTCGTATAGATCGCGCGCGCGGCAGCCTTCTTGATCGCAAAGAAGCTCGCCCGGTGGGGACAGCCCGGGCAAAGGCTCGGCCTTCTGCCTGCCGCAGCAGGAGGCAAAGGGATGTGCGGGGCCGGAATTCCCGCAAAGTCCGCGACCAGGGCTTCTATCGTTTCGGGAAGGAGTTCTCCCACGTCCGGCACGGTGTTGGTCAGTTTGCCCCGCACCTTTGTGCGGTCTGCGAGCTGCATCTCGATAACGCCTGCGGTCTCCTCGATGACGAGGATTTCGTCGTATGTCGAGAGGACCGTGGCGATGAAATCCGTATGCAGCGGGTAGGGCTGGAGCACCTGATATAAGGTGATGTCCTTACGCAGGCCGAGGTCACCGAGGACTTCTCTCGCATATGCTGAGGCCGCGCCGGAGGCGACAATCGCCTTTGACGTCTTCACTCCGGGATTGAGACAAAGGGGCGCGGTCCGCGTGTATGAAGCGATAGCCGTGAGCTTCTCCTTCAGCTGCAGGTGCAGTTTGTAGCGGAATTTCGGGGTGGCTGCCCAGCGCGTGGGGTCTCTCTCGAAAGCAGCCTTCCTGTCAAGGTGCGCCACATCTCCTGTTTCGATGTCTTGCGACGCATGGCAGACCCTTGTCGTAGGCCGGAGCATGACCGGGACCTCGAAGGCCTCGGAAAGCTCATAGGCGACGGGGATGAGGTCTTTGGCCTGACGGGGATTGGCGGGATCAAGGACGGGGACCCTTGCGAACATC
>DATJWU010000057.1:0-4621 GCA_035501055.1 Thermodesulfovibrionales bacterium | reverse complement strand
AAGAGGGTGCGGTGAGGCCCGGAGACTTTGTGCAACTGGAGATCGTCGATGCCTATGACTACGACCTGAAAGGGATTGTAGTCGGCAGTGCCGCAGCTCCGGCTTTCCTCAAGAGGAAGGGGAGGAGCTGAAATGAGAAGGATCCCTTCCCTGCACCTCCTTCTTTTCGTTCTCACGTTTCTCACCACCACCGTGGCGGGCTCTCTTCTCCAGAGGGGGGTCAATATCCTCGAGGAACCTCTGGGGGTTCTTGAGGGTCTGCCCTTTTCCCTCACACTCATGACAATTCTTCTGAGCCACGAACTCTCCCACTACTTTGCGTCGAAAAGACATCACACAGAGGCTACCTTACCCTATTTTATTCCGGCGCCTCCCTTCCTGTCGCCGATCGGCACCTTCGGCGCCTTCATCAAAATGAAATCGCCGATAGTCACGAGGAAAGCGCTTATTGATATCGGTGCCTCCGGACCGATCGCAGGCTTTCTTCTTTCAGTAATCGCCTCTGTAGTCGGACTTGCCAATTCCAGTATAGTCCCCCTTCAGGAAGTGAAGGGAGGGATAAGCCTCGGTGACTCTCTTCTCTTTTCCCTGCTTTCACGTCTTGTCCTGGGTGTTCCCCCTGACTCTTATGACATTCTTCTCCATCCCGTCGCTCTCGCGGGCTGGCTCGGTCTGTTCGTCACGTCCCTGAATCTCATTCCAATCGGTCAGCTCGACGGCGGGCATATCGCCTTCGCGTTTCTCGGAGAACGACACAAAGCACTCTCAAAAGCCCTTGCAGGGATGCTTCTCGCAATGGGTTGTCTGGCCATTCTTCAGACGCTCGGTGATGCGAAACTCTTTTCACCTGATCTGATGCCCCGGTTTGTGCGCAGCTTGCCCGAGTTATGGGCGGGATGGGCTCTGTGGGGAGGCTTGATGATTGCACTGGGTCTGAAACACCCCCCTGTCATTCACTGGGAGGTCCCGCTCGACGGAAGAAGAAGAGCGATAGGGATCCTTTCCGTCATTATATTCATTATCACCTTCATGCCCTCGCCCTTCAAGCTCATGGAGTAGGGGGCGGTTGTAATTATATAATCTTCCCTGCCCGGAGGACAGGCATACCTCCAAGCCTTGCACATACGACGCAATTTTGAAAAGTATTTTGTTCGAGGATTCACCGTGAGTAACCTCTCTCGTTTGAGATTTACCGCAGTCGTCAACCTGCTGAGGAGTCGCGATGCAAGGCTTTTCGGCATACCCGTCCTCCGGGATGGAGGGAGATGGATGTGGCAGTTCGATATGGCCTGCAATATGGCCTGCAATACCCCTTTTCTTTGTAGCTGCGTTTCATGCTATCGTAAATAAGGTTGTGTCAGGCAATCGATGGCACGCGCGCAGCCGGTTGGCTGTATCATCGAAGTGCGGGGAGTGCATGAAGGTCTGCCTTACCAACGGCCTGCGACCGACGCTGTTCGAGGCAACGCTAGAGGGAATATGGTCTCCTGTGCTTGTGCGCCTGCAATTACGGTGACGAGCGTCGGAGAGACGAGATCGAAGGAGAACCAGTTGCTGTTATGAACCCCCTTGAGATCTACAAACTGCTTCCAAAAACAAACTGCGGGGAGTGTCCTTCGAAGACCTGCATGTCTCTTGCGGTCCAGGTGAAGGTCAGCCCCGACAGTCTTGGAGAGTGCGGGCACATAAATCCGGAAAACCGTTCGAGGATAGAGGCGATGGTCGTCAAGGGTGACTGGCGCGAGGAACTCGTCAAATCCCTTGCGCAGGAGGCATCAGCCCTGCGTTTTGAGGAGATCGCGGACAGCCTCGGAGGACACATGGACGGCGGCAGCCTCACGGTCCGCTGCATCGGGGTTGACTACACGATAACACCCGGGGGAACGATATCCCCTGACCGGGGCAACGCATGGATCAAGATCTTACTCCTTCACTACATAAGGAGCGGAGGGAAGGGTGGGTTTACCGGGAAATGGATCTCCTTCTCGGAGTTCAAAGGGGGGCTGGTCAAGGCGTCCTCCTTTGCGAGAGAAGCGGAGGAGCTCCTGCGTGAACTCTTCGACGAAGACCCTGCGGCAATAGTGGGAATGATGCGGAGACTCGGCGGCACCGCCGTGAACGGTTATGAGGAGGCGCAGGCCTGGAGCATCGATCTTCTCCCGAAGGTGAGGACCCTTGTGCTGTATCGTCCGGGGGATGCTGAGTTCCCCTCGTCGTCGCTGAATATCCTTTTCGACGCTCTCACCGGGAACTTTCTCGATGTGGAATCGATCGTGTTTCTCTGCGAAGGCCTGACCCATACCCTCAGAAGGATGGCGAAAGATCCTCCCTGAGAAGAGCTCCCCATGGACATTTTGTCTGTTTGCGTCTAAAATACTTTCATCATGAGGATCTCGGGCGGAACGGCAAAGGGAAGGAACATAGGCGTCCGGAAAGCCTTTTCTCAAAGGCCCGAGGAAGACGAACTCCGGCCGACGTCTGCGAAGGTGAGAGAAGCCTTCTTCGATATCGTCAGGAACCCGCTGGCCGGTGCGACCCTCCTCGACCTCTATGCCGGAACAGGTGCAATCGGCATCGAGGCCCTCAGCAGGGGCGCTTCGAAAGTCGTCTTCGTCGAGACGAATTCCCTGAGGATAGAGATCATCAGGTATCTCCTCTCGGAGCTGACCTTCAGGGAAAGCGCCGAGCTGGTGAGGATGAAGGCCTACGACTTTCTCAGGAAACGAAACCCCCGCAGCGTCAAATATGACATTATTTTTCTCGATCCTCCCTACTATTCTGAAGAGCTCGCGACGGTGATTCCCCTTATCGGCGAGGGGGATGTGCTCACGGATAAGGGGCTCGTCGTGGCCGAACATTTCCATAAGACAATGCTCCCCGTGGTCAGCAACAGGCTCCGTCTCGCACGAAGGTATCGCTACGGCGATACCGTGCTCTCTCTCTACCGGCAGGAGCAATCATGAGAGTCGCGATCTGTCCCGGCACGTTCGATCCCATTACAAACGGTCATCTTGATCTGATTGAGCGGGGCCTCAGGATCTTTGACGAGGTGATCATCGCCGCCGCCCTCAACCCGAAAAAAGCGCCCCTCTTCAGCATCGATGAGCGTTTGAGAATGATAGGGGAATCGGTTCAGGGCTTCCGCAATGTGAGGGTCGAGGCCTTCGATGGATTGCTCGTCGACTATGCCAACTCCAGGGGCGGCATCGCGATCATCAGGGGCCTCAGGGCGATATCCGACTTTGAGTATGAACTCCAGATGGCTCTCATGAACCGGAGGCTCGACAGGCATATCGAGACGGTCTTCATGATGCCCTCAGAGGAATATTCCTTTCTTTCCTCCACGATCGTAAAAGAGGCTGCATCCTTCGGGGGTTCGGTGAAAGGCCTTGTACCTGAGGCGGTCGAGAGGGCAGTGAGAGAAAAATTCGGAACCTCAGTCTGTCGTCATGACTGAAAGCCTTCGCCAAGGAGCCTTTCGCGGCCGCGGAGTCGCCTAGGGCGGAGCGGTATGGTGCGCGGCCTACTTCCTTTGCCTGACCATTACGACCCGGGGAGGACAGGCGAGGTCTGGAAGGTCCCCTATCAGGAGCGGGCCGAAGAGGCAAGACGATGGGCAGCGCGCAATGACCTCCGTCCTGCTTCCGAGGACCGCTTTAGAATCTGTCTTGTCGCGGTCGACGTCCAGAACTCCTTCTGTATTCCCGGGTTCGAGTTGTATGTGGCCGGCCGCTCGGGCACGGGGGCGGTGGATGACAACAGAAGGCTCTCTGAATTCATTTACCGGAATCTCGATGTGATCACCCAGATCTGTCCGACGATGGACACCCATCAGGCGATGCAGATATTTCATTCCATTTACCTCGTGAACGAACGGGGAGAACATCCGAAGCCCTTTACGCTCGTTTCAGAAGAGGATGTGTTGCAAGGCCTCTGGCGGTTCAATCCCGCCCTCTCTTTCAGTCTCGGGATCAGTGAAACGCACGGGCAGCGCCATCTTCTTCATTACACCGGGACATTGAAAAGGGGAGGAAAATACGATCTCACCGTGTGGCCCTTTCACGGGATGCTGGGCGGCATCGGTCATGCCCTCGTCTCCTCTTTCGAGGAGGCTGCCTTCTTCCACTGCGTCGCGCGCTTCAGTCAGACCGACTTCCATATCAAGGGGGATCGTCCCTTTACCGAACACTACTCCGTGCTGGGGCCCGAGGTGCTCGAGGGTCCGGAGGGGGAGCGCATAGGACAGAGGAACGAGAAGTTTTTCAGGAAGCTCCTCGACTTCGATGCCGTGGTCATCGCCGGGCAGGCGAAGAGCCACTGCGTTGCATGGACAATAGACGACCTCCTGCAGGGCATTCTCGCGCAGGACCGGCAGCTGGTCGAAAAGGTTTATCTCCTGGAAGACTGCACGTCGCCGGTGGTGATCCCCGACGTCATAGACTACACAGAGCAGGCTGACGCGGTGTTCCTGAGATTTGCCGGGGCCGGTATGCACGTTGTCCGCTCTACCGATCCGATCGAAGGGTGGCCGGGCATAAAACTCTGAAGAAGGGGGCGGTCTAAAGCTTTCCGAGTTTCCGGGCCAGTGCGGTGGTTTCCTGAAGCAGGTTTTCGACTTCAT
>DATJWU010000056.1:0-3337 GCA_035501055.1 Thermodesulfovibrionales bacterium | reverse complement strand
ATGATTTTGTCGGATGCCATGCTGACATTCTCAATGAGTGCCTGCCTAATCGTCTGCATATCAAGAATTTCATCATGGCATAAATAAGGTGTCGCTGCAAAAGACTTTTCAGTCCTTCATATCACCTCTCACTGCTTTTTCCGGATCAATGATTAGACTCTCTGCCAACTTTCCTCCCTACCACTGCGACCCCAATTTATTGTATGATTATGAAACATTTCATCCGTGTCTTGCGCAGAATTCAGAGGGGTATAAGGAGGTGCGATGCTGACGGCAAAGGACATCATGACAAAGGGAGTGGTGACGGTCACCCGGGAAACAACGCTTGAGGAGCTGGGACGGATATTCATCGACAAGGGTATCAGTGGTGCGCCTGTGGTCGATTCAGCGGGAAAGATACTCTGCATCGTCACCGAAAATGATCTCATCAGCAAGAACAGCAGACTCCATATACCGACGATCCTGAGGCTCTTCGATGCCTACATTCCCCTCGGGACCAGCAAACTCGAAGTAGAGCTCAAGAAAATGACCGCGACGACCGTGGGTGAAGTCTGTACGGAAAAAGTGACCACCGTCACTGAGGATGTACCGATCGATGAGATCGCCTCAATCATGCACGAAAAAAAGATCCATCTTCTCCCGGTAACGAAAGAGGGGAAGGTCGTCGGGGTCATCGGAAAGAAGGACGTGATAAAGGGCATAGCCCGTGAGACTTCTTAGCAGGAGTCCGGAAGAGACATCCGCCCTTGGCTCCAGACTTGCCCGGCGCCTCAGGAAAGGCGATACCGTCTGTCTCTTCGGAGACCTCGGCGCGGGAAAGACGACCTTTGTAAAAGGCATAGCCTCGGGGCTCGGCATTCCGGAAAGGGAGGTGACGAGCGCCAGCTTCACGATCATCGCCGAACATGCAGGAACACTGCGCGGTGTGCCGGTGCTGCTGTATCATATCGACCTTTACAGGATTGCAAGTGCCGCAGAACTTGATTCCGTCGGCATAGACGGGTATATTGGAGGCGAAGGAATTTCGGTCGTGGAATGGGCCGAGAGGCTCGGCGATACCCGCGATTGCCTCTGCGTGAGATTCTGGATTTCGGACGGAGAGCGCGAACTCATCATCGAGGGAATAGATGAAGAAGATTGGAATAATCTGTAAGATCGGCAAGCCTGAACCTGTCGAGATCGTGAGGGAACTCCTTCCCTGGCTGAAGGGAAAAGGCATGCAGGTTCTGCTGGACGACGAGGCGGCAGCAGCCCTCGGCGTCGAGGGCTACTCACGCCTGCGGATACCGGACCTTGCCGAGGCGGTCATCGTCCTGGGAGGCGACGGCACCATGCTCTCGGTAGCGCGGCTCGCGTGCAGAAAGACCGTGCCCATACTCGGAGTGAATCTCGGAGGCCTCGGCTTCATTACCGAGATCAAGAAGGGGGACCTCTTTCACGCCCTCGAAAGCCTCCTCTCCGGCACGTACCCCTTTGAGGACAGGCTCATGCTTTCGGCCCGCGTGATCAGGAACGGCAGGGAGATTGCGCAGTATACCGCACTCAACGATGTGGTCATCAACAAGGGCGCCCTCGCCCGGATCGTCGACCTTGAGACCTCGCTCAACGGCATGTATGTAAACCGGTTCAGGGCAGACGGCATGATCGTGTCAACCCCTACAGGTTCAACCGCCTACTGCCTCTCTGCAGGAGGGCCGATCCTCTACCCGACGATGGAGAACGTAGTGATGATCCCCATTTGTCCTCATACGCTCACGAACAGGCCGATCGTGCTCCCCGACAACATAACCCTCGAAATGATCCTGCAGGCGCCCAAAGAAGACGTCGTCCTTACGGTCGACGGCCAGGTGGGGCTTCCGCTCGAGCAGTACGATGTCGTCGTCGTCGAAAAATCGCCGTACAAGACGCGGATCATTCTCCCTGCGCAAAGAGATTACTTTGGGGTGCTCAGGACGAAACTCGGCTGGGGCGAAAGGTCGCCCGAGGTCCGGGGCGGGTAAGAGAGAATATGTCGCTGACTGAAGACATAACGACAGTGCTTAAATTCTATGAGGCCCTCGGCTTCGAAAAACTCCCGCTCCCGGTGGCGCGGAAGAACAAGCGCCCGGCAGTTTCGAAAATGCCCGGGGCGGATCAGGGGGGGCAGGCCCTCGCGGCTCCTGAGATCAAAGAGGCGGCCCTCGCCGCGGTGCGTGAGGAGATAGGCGATTGCCAGAGGTGCAAACTGGCGAAGGGACGCCGGACAATAGTGTTTGGCGAAGGGAACCCCGACGCTGATCTCATGTTCATCGGTGAGGGTCCCGGGAAGGAAGAAGACCTTCAGGGCAGGCCCTTCGTGGGGGATGCGGGAAAACTCCTCGACCGGCTCATCGAGAAGATGGGCTTCAGACGGGAAGAGGTCTACATCGGCAACATAGTGAAATGCAGGCCGCCGATGAACCGCGACCCCGAGGAAGACGAGGTCGGCACCTGTATGCAGTTTATCGAAAGGCAGATCGGGATCATTGCGCCGAAGGTAATCGTATCGCTCGGCCGTATCTCCGCCCATACGCTGACCGCCACTTCGACGCCCATATCAAGAATGCGGGGAACTTTTTACGAGTTCCGGGGGATACCCCTCATGCCGACCTTTCACCCGGCGTATCTCCTGAGAAACCCCAATGCCAAGTGGGACGTATGGAACGACATGCAAAAGGTCCTCGAAAAACTGATGGGGGAGAAGAAATGAGTCAACCGTTATGGGCACCGTGGCGACTGGAATACATCCTCAGGAGGAAAGGGCCCAACTGCATTTTCTGTGACATGCACGGCGAGGACAGGGACAGGGATAATCTTATTCTTTACCGGAGCACCCTGGGCTTCGTCATTATGAATCTCTACCCTTACAACAACGGCCACCTTATGGTGGTTCCCTACCGCCATGTCTTCTCTCTCACGGAATTGAACCCCGATGAACTTCTCGACCTCATGCAGATGACACAGCAGGCGGTAGGCTGTCTGAAGAAGGCATTCATGCCTGAGGGCTTTAATATCGGTGTAAACATCGGGAAAGTAGCAGGCGCCGGCATCGAGGAGCATCTCCACTTCCATATTATCCCCCGATGGGTCGGCGATACCCATTTCATGGCCGCGTTGACCGAAGTGCGCGTGATCCCTGAACACGTGAAGAGCACCTACGACAAGCTCTTTCCGCTCTTCAACCAAAAAAAATCATAATCTGCAAAATGAACTTCCTCACAACCCTTCGGCACCGAAACGCCGCAAAAAAGCGGCGTTTCGGTACACGCGACCGTGCGGCGAGAACTGCTCCTCTTCATTGATTGTAGCAAGCCAGAAG
>DATJWU010000055.1:0-3050 GCA_035501055.1 Thermodesulfovibrionales bacterium | reverse complement strand
TACCACCACTGGATTTTGAAATCGCCCCGGTAATAAAGGTCCCCCGGCAGCACCGGTGAGCGCCCCGGCGTCACCTCCCTGAATTCATCTCCGCCATCTCCGGACACGGGGGCAGCGAGAAGGACGATCATCAGGAAAAGGATTCGCAGGCTATGCATACCCTCAATTATACCCTTCCGGCGTGCCGGTGAGAACAGGCTGTAAACACGCAGGACTTCAGAAGACTCTTTCGTAAATAACTCTTGCAAAAGCCCCCTTCCGGTGTTAAATAATAAATCAAGAGACTCAGTAAGCATGCGGTAGCCGGAAGGGCTCACCAATGCAAGAAATGAGTACAGGAGGTACCAACCATGAAAAAGACACAGTTATTCATAGCGCTTCTGATAATAGTCGTCTTCGCGACGCTCGGGACCGCCGCGGAGAAGGCAGCGGGCGGAAAGGGCTTCAAGGCAGTGCTTTCTGGCGCCGAAGTCGTGCCGCCGGTTCAGACAAAGGCCAAAGGGGAAGCGACCTTTGAGCTCAGAAAGGACGGCAAGGAACTCTACTACACGATCAAGGCATCCGATATCGAGGGCATCTCGGCAGCCCATATCCACAAAGGGAAAAAGGGTGAGAGCGGGCCTCCTCTCGCCTTGCTCCATGTAACGAAAAATGCGGCGAAGATGAATGAAGTCGTCGCGAAGGGCGAGATCGAGAAAAAGGATCTGATGACCTCCCTCTCAGCGAAATCGGTCGCAGACCTTCTGAAGGAGATCGAGACAGGAGACACCTACGTGAACGTCCATAGCGCGAAGTTCCCCGATGGAGAGATAAGGGGACAGATCGTCAAGTAATGCCGTAAACCAAGCGTCTGATAAGGCAGGCAACGCTGCCTTATCAGACGTGTACGCTCGCCTAAAGCGTGCAGGTCGACTTCCTGTGGAAGGCCCGATTGGAAAGGGGGACTAACGGTATGAGCAAACTTTTGATAGCCATTGACGGTTCGGCGTGTTCGCACAGAGCGGTGGAGTATGTTGCCCGGCAATTTTCCGGACTTTCCGGTCTGGAGGTAACGCTTTTCCACGTCCTTCCCTACGTGCCTGCGGTCTTCTGGGACGACGGTCACATAAAGAATAGCGAAGAGGTGGAGGCCAGGAAAAAACTCGTCGATCTCTGGCTCACCAACCAGACCTCGCGGCTTGAACCGATATTTCGCGGTGCCACCGATATTTTGACCAGGGGAGGAATAAGACCGGAACAAATCACGGTGAGGTCGGTTTCTGATTCCATCGACACCGCGGGGAGCATCATCGAGGAAGCGAGGACGGGGGGTTACCAGACCCTCGTTATGGGCCGGTGCGGCCGGACCGCGGGAGAACGTCTCCTGATGGGGAGCGTTACTACAAAGGTCATCAACTACGGGGCCGGTATGGCACTCTGTGTTGTTGAATGAGAAAGGACATGAGCCTCTCTCGCAATGTCGGTCTTTTGTGCTTCTGAGACCATGTCTTTGAGGACATCGACGGCTTCCAGCACATAGGGGTCCTCGCCGGTCTCTTTTACCCAGGCTTTCCTGCGCTCTTCTGCCGTCATTTCACCCTCAGCGGGTTTCTTCCTCTCTCCGTCATGAAGCTGCCCGGAATTCTTTCCCAATTTCTCTTTCAGCTTATGGACCTCTTCACGTTCCTTTCTCACCACGTCGATATTCAGTGACTGAAGTGTCTTCTTCTGTTGTTCGCCCGCCTTGTCACTTGCGAGGCGTATCGCGACGAAATCCGATTTTGTCCTGACCCTCTCTGCGCTCTTCGCCTTCAGCGCCGACACGTCACCGAAAGTCTGCGGCCATTTTTCAAAAGACGCCGGTTTGATCCTGTCCCATGGCAGCGCGTACTCGAGAAACTCTTCACCGATCTTTCCGGAATCGAGGGGGTCGGGGAGGACGATGTCGGGGACAATGCCCTTATACTGGGTCGACTCGCCGGTCGCCCGGTAGAATTTCTGGATGGTGATTCTCAGCGCACCGAAGGACCGGTACTTGAACGCATTTTCAAAGGAGACAGTCTCATCGAGGTCTATCAGCGTCTGGACAGTGCCTTTGCCGAAGGTATGACTGCCCCCGACGATGACCGCCCGTCCGTAGTCCTGGAGAACGCCGGAGAGGATCTCCGAGGCAGAGGCGCTGAACTTGTTGACGAGCACGACAAGAGGACCATTGAAACTCGGACGCACATCCTCATCTGCAAGGACCTTGATATCTCCCTTCCCGCTTTTCACCTGCACCACGGGACCGCCGCCGACAAAAAGGCCCGCAATACCGATCGCGTCGGTGAGCGCCCCTCCGCCGTTATTTCTCAGGTCGAGGATGAGGCCCTCGACATGTTCCGCCTGGAGTTTCTTCAGCTCACTTCGCACATCGTCGGTCGAGTTGCGGCCCCTGCCGCCGTTCCTCGTATTCTCGAAATCCCTGTAGAAGGCAGGGAGTGTGATATACCCGAAGACCTTTTCCGTCTTCCCGTCTCTGAGTGTGGTCCCCTTTGCAAAGGTCTCTTCAATCTGGACGACATCCCTCACAATAGGCACTACAGACTGGGTCCCGTCCTCTTTTCTGACCGTGAGCCTGACCTCTGTCCCCTTCTTCCCCCTGATCAGTTTTACCGCGTCCCTGACCTTCATGCCGACTATATCGACGGGCTCACCGCTTCCCTCGGCGACTTTCAGGATCCTGTCAGAGGCATGGAGCCGGCCCTGGCGGGCAGCGGGTCCGCCGGGAATGACGCTCTCGATCTTGACATAGCCGTCCTCCTCGCGAAGCATCGCCCCTATCCCCTCCAAAGAGCCTTTCATTCCAATATCAAAATCCTCCTTCTCGACGGGAGCCATGTATTCCGAGTGCGGGTCAAGGGCCTTGGCGACGGCGCTGAAATAGCGCTCGAAGTAGTCGCTCTGCTTCTCCTTGAGCATCCGTGAGAGTGTCTCGTCATAGCTCTTCAGCACCTTTTCTCTTGCGGTCTTCTGCAGACGCTCGGGAGAGGATTTCTTCACTTCTTCGGTTTTCGGCTCCGGAGTCTCTC
>DATJWU010000054.1:0-8021 GCA_035501055.1 Thermodesulfovibrionales bacterium | reverse complement strand
CTGCGAAAAAAGCGATGGTCTCCTTCGGGAGCGGAGTGGCATCGAGACCGGACGCAGAAAAGGCATCACGAGCCGCCTTCAGCAGCATGGAGGAATGGGTATTCATGATGCGGGTGTCCCTGGGGTCGATCCCTAAGGAATGCGGAGAGAGCGCAGGCACCTGGGCGCCAACCGCGCAATCGAAACCGGCGGCATCAAAACCTTCCAGAGGTCTGATCCCGTGGTGTCCGGAGACGACTGCATCCCATACGGACGGCAGACTGTTCCCGAGCGCGCAGACAATCCCTGCCCCGGTGATCACCACGCGATCATGCGCCATGGCTGTCCGGAGAACCCGCGGGCTGATCGCCCTGCGCATCGTACCTGCCGATGCAGAGGCAGGCATTCTGCCCGCCGAAGCCGAAGGAATTGGAAAGGGCCCTGCGGTGCTCCTTTTTTCGCGCCTCATTGGGGACGTAATCGAGATCGCATTTGGGATCGGGAAACTCGTAATTGATCGTCGGAAGGATGAGCGAACGGTTGATGCCCAAAAGCGTCAGGATGGCTTCGATGGCTCCGGCTGCACCGATGGTGTGGCCGAGCATGGACTTGTTGCTGCTCACCGGGATCTCTCGTGCCCTTTCTCCGAAGACCTCCTTGATCGCGATCGTCTCGGTAGGATCGTTCTGCGCGGTGGAGGTTCCGTGGGCATTGATATACTCAATGTCGTCGGGCGAGAGTGACGCGTCTTCCATCGCGCCCTTCATCGCGAAAATTGCGCCGAGCCCCCTGGGATGCGTATCGGTGATGCGATAAGCATCGGCAGAGACCCCGTATCCGAGCACTTCACCGAGAATAGGAACTCCCCGCGCCCTCGCATGGGTCAGATCCTCCAGGATGACCGCGCCCGCTCCTTCAGACATGACGAACCCGCTCCTCTTCCTGTCAAAGGGTCGCGACGCCTTTTGGGGTTCGCTGTATCTTTCCGCCAGGGCCTTGATAAGGACGAAGCCGATGAAGCCCACGAAATTCAGCTGGGAATCGCATCCCCCTGCGATCATCACCTCAGCCTGCCCGTTCTGAATAATCCGGCAGGCCTCTCCTATCGCCTGAGACCCTGCGGCACAGGCAGATGCAATAGAGAGCGTCGGCCCCGCACATCTGAAGAGCCTTGAGAGGCTTGCCGCAGCAACGTCGGGTTTTCTCCTGAGAAAGTTCAGGGATGAGTACCCCTCCAGAGACAGGAGGCCGCGGCTATCCCATGCCTTTCCATCATAATGCCGGTGGAGCAGGACAAGGTCTTCGACAGAAGGATTGTCTGCGTGAAACCCCAGAACACAGCCGATTCTCTCCCTCTTTGCGAGCCGGTCGAGACCGGCCTGACCGGCAGCCTCAGTGGTCGCCTTCACCGCCAGCCTCAGACCGCGTGAAGAAAAGGTCTCAAGCCAGCGGGACTTTTCGTCTCCTTCCGCTTCAAGCCACCGGTCATCAACTTCCCCGCCGATCCTGCAGGGCAACCCCGTAGCATCAAACTTCGTGATATGGTTGATTCCCGATTTCCCGAGAGAGGCGTTCTCGAAGGTCTCTTCGGCATTTTTGCCGAGAGGCGTCACCATGCCGTATCCGGTAATGACGACCCTTCGTTTTGACGATGAGGTCAGCATGTCACGCTGCGCACGCGATCCCGCTCAAAAGATCCTGTGCTCTTCCTGGACCTTGGTGAGCCACGCCTTCGTAAGATCATCCCCGTTGGCAAAGGCGGCATGTGTGCCGCAGGACCCACAGATCACGCGGACGCCCTCTTCCACCTTCCACGCGGTGCTGCCGCAGGCGGTGCACGCTTCGGGAAGGCTGTCGAGGATATCCATGACTCCCCTTGCCATGGTCTGAATGGTGACGAGGGCAGGCACCTCGTCCATATCCATTCCTGCATGGATTTCCTTCGGGAGGTCTCCCCCGGCCCTGATCTTCAGGAGTTCAACGGCCTTGGCGGTCAGCTGACCGTTTCCATCGATTGCCGAGCCCTCGCCGAACATCTCTTCCACATGTTCGAGAACAAAATGGCGGGCCATCTTGATGCCGAATGTCTGTTCCAGCCGATAGGTGATATCAAGAAAGTCGAGGGACTCTGCGCCCAGGTCCTTCATGAGCGAGTGCTCGGGATTGATAGATCCCTTGTCTATGCTGAGTGTCTCAGCGACCCCCTTCTTTACCTCTTCAATAACGGTCTGCTCAGGAATCAAAGTCTGCTTCATACAATACTCCTCCGCGTTATAGTAGTGATTTGTCTTTCCGGGTTTCGGGAACCGGTCTGTGGAGTCTGTTGCTCAGCCCCCGGTCGACCACAATGGTCTGGCCCCGTATCCCCCTGCTCGCCTCGCTGCAGAGGAAGAGCACCGCATCAGCGATTTCATCGGGTTCGACAAAGAGTTCGTCAGGGATCTGGGCGACCTCATCCCAGAGCTGCCGCAGCACCTTGAACGAGTCAGTCTTCACAATGCCTCCGCACACCCCGTTGACCGATATATGCGCCTCGCCCAGACTTTCCGCGAGGTCTCTCACTGCCGATTCCATCGCAGCCTTCATCGTCCCCAGGGGATAGGAGGTGTTGTAAAAGCGGCTCCCGAGGCTCGAGATAAAAACGATCTTCCCCCCGTGCTCTCCGAAGAGGGGAAGGGCCTCCTGAACACAGAAGATGTTCCCCATGAAATTTGTCTCTACGAGCTGACGAAGCTCACGCTCGGGGAGCTGCTCCAGCGCTTTAAAAGGGGCTCGTGCCGCATTGAGAACAAGAAAATCGAGGCGGTTGCACTTCTGCCCGACCTCGCTGAAGAGCTGCTTCACCGATGCCTTTACCGAGATGTCGGCCTGAATGAGATATGCCCGCCGCCCCATCTCTTCTATCTCCCTGCATAAGCGCTCCCCCTGTTCCTGTGATTTGCCTCCCGCCTTCCGGTAATTAAGTACCACATCACTCCCCGCAAGGGCGAATGCGCGTGCAATGGCAGCACCGATACCACGGGAACTCCCGGTGATCAAAGCGACTTTATTTCCAAAAGAGAGGTCCATAAGACAGTCGCAGATAATATATCATAAATAGGCCTTAAATGGTTGACCGGCGGGGACGGGGGGCACACTTGTACCGGAAAAAAAGAGGGGCAGGAAGGGTCCTGCCCCTCACGTGTTTAGAGGGAGGATGTACAGGCCCCGAAAATGATGAACGCCGAAAATCCTCCCGCGAAAGTTACTCTCATACTGCCGGTATTACGATCAATGGCGAGGGTCCAGCCCAGCCCCATCTCGTATCCCTGAAGAACGATCTGGTCGTCGTCCTTCTCCATAGAACGAATCTTTGCGGTCCTCAGGGGGCCTGCAATTTCATTTTTTGCAAAATCGACGCGCATGAACTGCGGGGCGCCCATGATCTCCGGGATGCCCCGTTCACATGCAACCCCAGGATCACAATCGATGGCCTCTACGCTTGCGCAGAGAAGCGGCTTCGTGCCGTCAAAGACATCTCCTGCAAAGACGGGAGAAGCAGCCACGAGCAAAGCGAAGACAATTAAACAGGCAATTATTTTCATTTTCGTTCCTCCTTATTTTACAGAATAGCCGCGGCCTTCCATACACGAAGCGAAGGCTTTGTTGAATTGCTGAAGTGTCCCGGCTTTTGCCTGTTCGGCCTGCTGCTGCTGCGCTTCCTTGTTCTTTCTCGCCTGCCTGCCTCCTGCCATGGTGCCAACCACCGCGCCTGCGGCCGCGCCTTTGCCTGCATCGCCGGCTATGGCGCCGATTGCCGCACCGCCCGCCGCACCCCGGGCAGCCCCGCGTACCCGTTCACCACCACCCGTTGCCGGACCGGACTGCTGCGTAGGAGCGTTCGCTACCGCGACCGGGTCGATCCCGGTCCGCTGCTTTGCCCAGGCATAGCATTCACCTTCATCCTTGTTCTGCTGCTGGGCAGACTGTCCCTTCGCGGGATAGGGCGCAAGCCCGAGGGAAGATGAAACCGACTGCGCTGAAGCAGTTCCCATAGCGGTGACGACCACGAACAGAAAGACGAACAGACTCAGCATCATAATGACTACTGCACGTTTCTTCATACGTCTCCTCCTTTTGTTTTTTCTCAACCGCACACCGCCTTTCCTGCCCTTCAGTCCGGCGGTACCGACACCACTACTCTTTTCTCCTTTCCGTTTATTTCATACTTTAATGTGTATCAGCGGGCAAACAATACATGTGTCATACACTGCGTTTCAGGCTCATGAATACTATATCACCGTTTTGGGGAATCGCAAAGAGGAGCATAGCGCTATCTTTCTTGTGCGGGCGGTACGATGCGGGAGGCCCCAGTCTCTCAACAAGATAACAGAAAGGCAGGCGTCTGTATGCTATACTTGTCACTATTGGCGTTATCGCTTGGCGAGGGGGAGAACACGAATGAGACTGAAGAGAGGAAATGAGTTGAAGAGGCCCTCGGAACGGGAGGTACTTGGGAGAAGGCGGCGACCCTTTTCAGACCTTCGGAGCGAGGACATCGTCGCCCTCCTTGCTGCCTGCAGTGGACCACAGAAGGTACGGTAAGTTCTGATGGAAAAACTCAACATAGGATGGAATCGTCTTTACAGCATAAGAAGCTACGTCAGGTCCTCGCTCTGGATCGTTCCGGTCCTTGCCCTCATCGCTGCGCTCGTCCTGAAGCGCCTGGCTGAATGCCTCGGCGGCTGGATGGTGAGGCAAGGCTTCTATGATCTGAAAACCGGTTTTCTTGCGCTGAGCGCAACGGAGGCGCACGCGTTTCTCGATCGCATATTTACCCTTAGCTTGACATGTTTGGTCTTCACCTTCGGCTCCCTGCTCGTCGCAATCCAGGTCGCGGGAGGGCAGTACACTCCGCGGATCATCGCGACCACTTTGCTGCGCGACAAAGTAATTCGACGGATTGTCGGACTGTTTGTCTTCACGCTGCTGTGGGCCAATCGCACGATGGTCCAACTTGGCAACGAGGCCTACGTGCCCCAGTTTCAAGTCTTCCTCGTGGTTGTGTGCGGAACATTCTCAATCATTGCGTTCATTGTGCTCATCGATTATTGCGCAAAATTGCTGCGCCCGGTGAACCTCGTCCGCCTTGTCGGGAAGCAGGGGCTGGAGGTCATCGAAAGCGTCTATCCTGACCCGACCAGAAATGTGGCGGTCCCTGCGAGAAAACGCTCCGGGGAAGCTGCGTCACGGACATCGCGCCGTACGGCATTCAAGACGCAGCCGGCCGTGAAGCGAAGCACCCCCGACCGCGTCATCCATCATTCAGGCATGTCAGGAACAGTCCTGGCGGTGAACCTGCAAGGGCTGGTAACAGAGGCACAACGGGCCGACACCATCATTGAAATCGTCCCCCAGGTGGGCGACTTCCTCGCCGTCGATGAACCTCTGTTCTATCTCTACGGCAACGCTGAGGCAATCGACGAGCGCAGGCTGTTGACGCTCATCGCGCTCGGCTCGGAGCGCACGATGGAGCAGGACCCGATGTTTTCGTTTCGCATTGAGGTCGACATTGCGTTGAAGGCGCTCTCGCCGGCGATCAACGATCCGACCACCGCGGTGCTCGCCATCGATCAGCTGCACCGTCTGCTGCGCAAGGTCGGCAACCGTTCTCTGCGCGCCCACGAGATAACGGACAATGCAGGACAGCCGCGCGTGGTCTTCCGCACGCCGAACTGGGAGGATTTCGTACATATCACCTTCAGAGAGATACGGCAATGCGGCGTCGGGAGTATCCAGATCGCGCGGCGTCTGCGCGCGATGGCCTTAAACCTCATCCAAACCCTGCCGGAGCATCGCCGTCCTGCGCTGATCGAGGAAATGGACTTGCTGGACCGCGCCATTGCGCAGCAACATATGTTTCCCGAGGACGCGGCGCTGGCCCGCATCCCCGACTCTCAAGGGTTGGGAGGGGCGTCGCTCACTTAAGCCCAGGGGATTCGTGCGCATCGGCCTGCCGATCACCCTCCTTCAACTGGCAGCCTCAGCGCTCTCCATGTTGGCCCTGTTTTGCTGACGTAGAGAAGACATCTGCTTTTCCTATGGTACAAAGCTAAAGTTCCACTCACAGGCAAGGCGGGCGGGCGCGTTTCCATACAGGGCACCACTGGCCTCAAGCTTGGTAGTCGCATTCTCATTGTATGGGGGTAATGTTGGCCGACGGAAAGCCGAACCAGAGTGTGATTAAAACCCTCATTCTCCTGAGGAAGCAGTTCTTCTGAAGTCTTGACTTTGTGTCTGCTCATGATAGCATTCCCTAAAAGGATAGCTGACGTGAAACAGGGGAGCTCTTGTGCAGCTCATAATTATTACCACTGAGGAGGACCTAAAATGAAGAAGAGATTGGCAGGAGATGGTATGAAGGCTTTCGCCGCGACCGTCGTGCTCGCGGTATTCCTCATTATTGCGGCAGCGCCGGCAATGGCCTCAGACACCAGCGAGGCTCAGGGGCTGGTCGATAAGGCACGCATCACCTTCGACGCCTTCATGAGTGACAAGAATTACGGGTGGTTTCACGAACATCTCAAGGACGCCAAGGGCCTTCTGATCTATCCGCAGGTGCTTAAGGCCGGCTTTTTCCTCGGCGGTTCGGGCGGCACCGGTGTCCTCGTGGTGAGGGATGCAAAGGCAGGCGGTTGGAGCCAGCCCGCCTTTTATACTATCGGCTCGGTAAGCTTCGGCGCCCAGATTGGAGGCGAAGCCTCGCAGGTTATCGTTATGGCGATGAGCCAGAAGGCCATAGATTCCCTCCTTTCATCATCATTTAAGCTGGGGGGAGATACGTCAATCGCCGTGGGACCTGCCGGTGCAGGGGCGAAAGCGAACGTAACCGCGGATTTCATCTCCTTCGCAAAGGCCAAAGGTCTCTATGCAGGGTTGAATCTTGAAGGATCTGTGGTTGATGTACGTGAAAGTCTGAACAAGGCATACTATAAGAAAGAGGTAACGCCGGTGGACATTGTGGTCAAGCATGAAGTCAGCAATAAAGGGGCGGCGAAGCTGAGAGAGAGACTAAAGAAGGCAGTCAAATAGATTCGATGGGTTTACCGCATGAAACTCATGCGTAGCCGCACCCGAAGCATTATATCAGCTGTGTTCCTGATAGTACTCGTTATGACCGGATGCGCCCATTACCCTGTTAACCAACCACTGAGTCAGTATGATCCGGGGAGTGGCTATCGGGAAACTTTCATGGGCGCCCCCGGCAACTCTGATGAGCTGTTCCTGTATCTTACGTTTTCTGGCGGTGGCACCCGTGCAGCGGCCTTTTCCTACGGGGTGCTGGAAGAGCTGAGAAGGACGGAGGTCACCATAAAGGGCAAGAAGCGCCGGCTCCTGGACGAAGTAGACGTCATATCATCGGTGTCCGGGGGAAGCTTCACCGCAGGCTACTACGGACTTTACGGCGAACGCATCTTCGAAGACTTCGAGCAGAAGTTCTTGAGAAAGAATATCCAGGGCATTCTCTTTGCCAATATGATGTTCAATCCCTACAACTGGGTGCGCCTCTCCTCTCCCTATTTTGGCCTGAGCGACCTTGCTGCAGAGTACTATGATAACCACGTCTTTGACCACGGCACCTTCCAGGACATTCTTGCACGCAAGGGGCCCATGATAAATATCAACACGACCGACATGGTAGAGGGTGTACGGCTCTCCTTTAATCAGGACAGCTTCGATATACTATGCTCAGACGTCTCAAAATTTCCCGTAGCCCGCGCCGCGGCGGCATCTTCGGCCGTCCCGATGGTACTGACGCCGGTGTCGCTCCGCAACTACGCGGGCACCTGCGGCTTCACCCTCCCCGAGCACTTGAAAACGGCGCTCACGGAGGGCTCGCAGTTCTCAGCACAGTATCAGCTTGGGAGCCATATAACTCACTATCTGGATGCAAAGCAGACACCTTACATCCATCTGGTGGACGGCGGCGTTTCCGACAACCTTGGCATTTGGGCTGTCTTCGTCAGGAACGCAGCATTAGGAGGCATTTGGGGCACGCTCAA
>DATJWU010000053.1:0-5836 GCA_035501055.1 Thermodesulfovibrionales bacterium | reverse complement strand
CACAGGGTTATCTTTGAGTTTGAATTTTGTCTTGAACCTGAGACATCAGAGACAGGACATTTCATCGCCAACTTCAATTGCGTCCATCCGTTAACACTGACATCAGCACCCTTCCTGCCTTGCCGTTCCTTCTTTTCATTCTTCCCCCTTTTTACGGTGAGATCTTTAGCCCTCTCCCCTCAATAATTCTGCTTGAACTCTGCATAATTATACCACGCTCGTCTTCTGTGTGATACAGGAAGTTATCTCGGGGAAGGCTTTTTCCAGCTATACGCTATTTATGCGCCGCTTCGACGTGTAATTTTAGCCCCAGCGCTCGTACCACCTTCATCACGGTGGAAAACTCCGGGTTGCCTTCTGGAGAAAGAGCTTTGTAAAGACTTTCCCGCCCCAACCCTGCCTCACGAGCGATCTCGGTCATACCTCTAGCACGGGCTATATCACCTAGAGCAGCTGAGACTAAGGCGGAGTCTCCATCTTCCAGAACAGCCTCAAGATACGCAGCCATGTCTTCATCGGTTCTGAGATGTGCCACTACATCCCATGGGCGGGTCTTGATCTTTTTGCGTTTCATAATAACCTCCTCTACAAGTTACGAGCCAAGTCCAGCGCAGTCTTAATGTCTCTATCCTGTGTGCGCTTATCTCCGCCCGCAAGCAGGATCACCACTTCACAGCCTCGCTGAGTAAAATACACTCGATAGCCGGGGCCGTAGTCAATACGCAACTCCGAAACGCCCTCGCCTACTGGTTTGACATCACCAGGGTTGCCCAACGATAGACGACGGATACGCGCATTTATGCGGGCACGGGCCTGTCCGTCGTGTAAGGCGTCAAACCATTCTGAGTATTTATCGGTCTGGCGTACTTCTATCACAAGCATATTGTATCCCAAGGGATACATAAAGACAAGTGGATTTACGGTCCAACTATGCACAAGCATACATAACACGTAAGGTGTCAGGTACGGGAAGGATTCTTGCCTCTCATCTCCACCCATCAAGGCTCGTATTCCTTAATTTCACTTCTCACCTGCTTCTCCAAGTCTTGAATTGCTGCTTCTAAAGAGTCAATCGTTGATCCGAAGTCATTTATTGCAGTGACCGCCTCTGTCTTGATAGTTTCAGGAAGCTTATTTTCAGCAGCAGACTCATTGACCGGGCATCTGTTTCACTTGTGGCGCTTATTCCGGGATGAACTGGTGCGTTATAATAAAGTCTGACCATATAAAAAAACCGACACGAGTGACGGGATAACGGTGCCATGTCGCTTGATAGCAGCACTTCTTAAAGAGATATGACGACAAGAAGACTCGGCGTGCATACATCGATTGCAGGCGGCATCCATCTCTCCATGGAACGGGCACATGAACTGCGGTGCAACACTGCCCAGATATTTTCCCACAATCCCAGGACGTGGTCCGTCAGCGCAATACCAGAAGACTCTGTCGCGATGTTCAGGGAACTCCGGAAGACCTATGAAATCGCCCCGGTGTTCATCCACTGCTCATATCTCATAAATTGTGCGTCTGCCGACAGTGTGGTGCGCGACCGCTCGATACGGATGCTGATTCAGGAGATGAACCTTGCGGACATTCTGGGAGCGGAGTATGTGGTGCTCCATACCGGCAGCGCGTCGCGGGATCTCGCGCAGAGTGCCCGCAAAAGGGCGATCGATTCGCTGAGGATGATCTCGGAGATCAGGACATGGCGGGCCGGTCTTCTTCTCGAGAACACGGCAGGGGAACGGGGCGACATCTCTTCACAAATAAAGGACCTCGCGGAGATCATCAAAGGGGTTCACAGCCCCCTGATCAAGGGCGTGGTTATCGATACCTGTCACGCCTTTCAGGCAGGATATGAACTGACGAGCGGTGAGGGTCTGTCGGAGATGATCACAGAGATCGGGAAATATCTGGCACCGGGGAGCGTGAAACTCATTCACCTTAATGATTCGAAGAGGCCCTTCGGTTCGAGGGTCGACAGACACGACCACATCGGTTCAGGGGCTATCGGCAGGAAGGGCATCGCGAGGGTCATCAACGATCCGGCGTTTATCCGGGTGCCGCTGATTCTCGAGACGCCGAAAGAAAGCGACGAGGATGACAGACGGAATCTGTGCGTGGTGAGAAGGCTGATGAAATAACTCATCGGATAGACAAATCTCATGATCTTGGATTCTAGTCGGGCAGGCATACCTCAAAGCCCTTACATGCGATACGATTCCCAAAGTGTATTTTTGCTGCATTACCGTGAGTGATTCATCCAGTTTGAGGCTGAGTGTGGCACACAACTTTTTGCGGAATCGTCCTCCTACGGCGGATTTGTGGGGCGAACGACACAAGGTCTTTCGGCATATCTGTCCTGCAGATGGCTGAATAGCTGAGAGCTGAAGGCTGATTAATGCTGAAAGACTTATGACAGAGATCATACACCGCGGTCCGGAAAAGAGGTATAGTGAGAATGACCGCATACCCCGGCAAGAGGGGGGAACGGAGAGAAGAGACGATGAAGGAAGAGATATCTGAGGAAGACCTGAGGGCGGCGCTCCGGGAGATAAAGACCTATGTCGATATCACCGAGGAGGACCTGAGGAAGATCTATGAAATCGCCCTGCGTCATGCGAAAGAGCGGGTTGCCGCTGCAGTACCGGTCCGCGAGGTGATGACGCGGGATGTCGTGACGATAGGGAAAGAGGCCGATATCAACGAGGCGGCGAGGCTTCTTTCCGAGGACAGGATCAGCGGTCTTCCGGTCGTGGACGATGACAGCCACGTAATCGGCGTTGTTTCGGAAGCCGACATCCTGTCGATGACCGGCATGAAAAAGGGACACACCTTCAAGGACATTGTGCGCCATCTCCTCGGGGAGCCGATGCCGGAGCGGAAAGAGGGGGGCATCGTTGAGGATATTATGAGTTCACCGGCAATAACGACGACACCCGACACGGACATCGCCGAGGTAGCGAGGGTCCTCGATGACAGGAGGATAAAGAGATTGCCCGTCGTGGACGAACAAGGCAGGCTCCTCGGGATCGTTTCACGGGCGGACATTGTCCGGGCGATAAGGAAGCGATGAGGCTTCAGGAATATTTCCCGAAAATGAAGGGAGGAGGCAAGAGCCCGCCCGGCGTCGGGTTGAGTGAGATCTTCTGGTCATGGTGCGGGTCGCTCATGGGGATCGGTATCTGCGGCGTGCTTTCGTCGCACTACTTTGAACCGAAAGACCTCACTCTCATCATCGGCTCCTTCGGCGCCTCGGCGGTCCTCGTCTACGCCGCGATCAAGAGCCCGCTTGCGCAGCCGAGAAACCTTGTCGGAGGACATGTCATATCGGCGCTTGTCGGAGTGGCGAGCTATCAGCTTTTCGGCGGGACCATCTGGATGGCCGCTGCGCTCGGAGTGTCAGGCGCGATCGTGGCGATGCTGGTGACGAAGACGCTTCATCCGCCGGGAGGGGCCACCGCGCTTATCGCGGTCATCGGCGGCAAAAAGATCCATGATCTCGGGTTTCTCTATGCCTTTCTGCCCGCAGGAGCAGGCGCGCTGATTCTCCTGATCGTGGCGCTCCTCGTCAACAACCTTTCAAAAAACAGAAGATACCCGGAATACTGGTTTTAGTTCGCAGGTGAATTCTTCCTTTGGCTTACGTAAGGTCGCGCACAACGGGACGGAGGAAGCAGCAGTGGAAAACGATAACCGCAGAGGGCACAGAGGTGGCCGGGGAACACAAAAGAGAGATTTGCTCATGCGTTGTTTGTGAAGAGAGATGAAGAATCCAGGCACCGTGTTCGTTCTTGTTCTTTGCGTCCTCAGCGATCTCTGCGGTGAGAAGATCTTAATGGAACTTTAGGCGGATAGCGGCCGTATGGTTATCAACTTCAAAGGTATCGTCCTCCTGCGGCGGATTCGCTGAGGCGAACGATACAAGGTTTCTCACCACGCCTGTCTGACCAAAATGGACAGTTTCTTTGCAGGGGCGGTGATTGTGAGACGGCTAAGTGCGTTGCCGGCGATCATCCCTTCAGGTGCCTGACCATCAGCACGAGGTCTGTTTCTTTTCCTTCGAAGTCGACGATAAACCCCTTAAGGACCGCGGCCTGCCTGAATCCCAGTTTCCCGAAGAGGGAGAAGGCCTCCTGCAGGGCCGGCGCCATTTCGATGCTGAGCAACTCGAGCCCGAGTTGTTGTGCGATGTCGATGATGTCCTGAGCGAGCCTTGTCCCGAGACCTTTTTCGCGGTAGCTGATATCGGTGGTCAACCGGATCTCTCCGTGGTGCCTTGTCCAGCCGATGGGGTCGAAGTGCAGGGTGGCGTCTCCGACGATCCTGCCGTTGTCGGTGGCAACGACGGGAAGCACGTTGTCGTAATCCAGATTATAGATCCAGTTCTCTATGACGTTCGGGTCGCTGACGTCCTCCTTGAGACAGGCCCTGTCTTTCAGGGGGAGGTGCTTAAAGAATTCCAAAAGGGCCCCTCCGTCATCCTTGCGAAGAGGCCGGAAGATCACTTCGCTCTTATCTTCAAGGACGACCTTCCTGGGGTATTTGTTCACCAGTATTTCCACGAATTTATCCATTGTCGTCTCCTTAAGGCTGATAGTATTCAGATCGCGGCTCAGAAGTACCATCCCCGCTCGACGATCATCGCGAACCCCATGCCTCCGCCCACGCAGAGCGCGGCCAGTCCTACCTTCACATCCCGTTTCTGCATCTCATACAGGAGGGTAACAAGGACCCGCGAACCGCTGCACCCGATAGGATGCCCCAGCGCAATCGCGCCGCCGTTGACATTTACCTTCCCGGGATCGATCTGAAGCTCCTTCAGACAGGCGAGCGACTGGGCGGCGAAGGCCTCGTTGAGCTCCACAAGATCGATCTCCTTCCCTAGCTCCGATTTCACCTTTGCGATGGCGCTCTGGACCGCAAAAATGGGACCGATTCCCATAAGTTCAGGCTCACAACCCCTGCAGTCATAGGAGACAATCTTTGCGAGCGGCTTGATTCCCAGCCTATATGCCTTATCGGCAGACATGACGAGGAGCGCTGCGGCGCCGTCATTCACCCCTGAAGAGTTCCCCGCGGTGATCGTCCCTTTCTTGTCAAAGGCGGGTTTCAGCTTCGCGAGCTTCTCCGCGGTCGTTCCGAATTTGGGGTACTCGTCGGTATCAAAGACTATCGGGTCTCCTTTTCTTTGCGGTATCGTCACCGGCACGATCTCGTCCTTGAAGCGGCCTGACGTGATCGCCTTCTCCGCCTTTGTCTGACTCGTCGCGGCGTAGGTGTCCTGCGCTTCACGGCTGAGGCCGAACTTCTCCGCCACGTTCTCAGCGGTGATTCCCATGTGGGTATCACCGAACGAGCACCAGAGTCCGTCGCGGATCATGATGTCGAACACCTGGCCGTGTCCCATCCTTTGGCCCCACCGCGATTGGGTAAGGACATAGGGGGCTTGGCTCATGTTCTCCATGCCGCCCGCCACGATGATCTCTGCATCACCTGCCTTTATCTTTTGTGCTGCAGAGATGACCGCCTCCATGCCGGAGCCGCAGACGACGTTCACGGTCGTCGCCGGAATATACTGCGAAATCCCTCCGTGTATGGCTGCCTGACGCGCAGGATTTTGTCCAAGTCCCGCCTGCAGGACATTCCCCATAACGACGAGATCGACCTTGTCGGGGCTCACCCGCGCGCGCCTGAGCACCTCCTTGATCACGAGACCTCCCAGCTCAACGGCGGGCGTGTCTTTTAACGTCCCGCCAAAGCTGCCGATAGCCGTACGAACACCGCTGGCGATCACCACGTCACGCATAAGGCCTCCTTATCCACATGCCGGGAT
>DATJWU010000052.1:0-6054 GCA_035501055.1 Thermodesulfovibrionales bacterium | reverse complement strand
TGCTGACTACCGCTGTTTCCTCAATGCGGGATATCACTTTCGGTGAAATCCCCGGGATGCCTCATTACCGAAACCTCATCGCATGTACCAGGCTTCGATTCATGCCTGCCTTTCCGCTGCCTGTAACGACAAGGTGAATCGTGGGTCAGATCGTCTGACCGCTGAACTTGCAGAGTGCCTTCAACCTCTTCACCACGGCGGCAAACCCCTCGATATCAAGAGACTGAGGGCCGTCGCATAAGGCCTTTTTCGGATCCGGATGGACCTCGACCATGATCCCATCGGCACCGCAGGCCATTGAGGCAAAACAGAGCGGCGGCACATAGTTCCTCGCGCCTGTCGCGTGGGAAGGGTCTATGATGATCGGCAGGTGAGAGCGTTCGTGGATCACCGGGACGGCAGAGATGTCAAGGGTATTGCGCGTCGCGTTTTCGAAGGTGCGGATACCTCTTTCGCAAAGGATGACGTCCTTGCATCCCTCGGAAAGGACATATTCAGCGGACATGAGAAACTCCTGGATCGTCGTCGACATTCCTCGTTTCAGGACGATGGGCTTTCCGAACTTACCGACCCTCCTGAGGAGAGAAAAATTCTGGACGTTCCTTGCCCCTATCTGGAGCGCATCCGCAAATTCTCCGACCATCTCGACGTCTTCGGGGTTGATTACCTCGGTCACGAAGGGAAGCCCCGACTCATCACGTGCCTTCGCGAGCAACTTCAGTCCTTCCCGCTCAAGCCCCTGAAAGGCATAGGGTGAGGTCCTCGGCTTGAAGGCCCCGCCCCTGAGCATCCGCGCCCCGGCCTTCTTCACCTTCACCGCAGTTTCGACAATCTGTTTTTCGCTCTCGACCGAGCAGGGTCCCGCAATGATCCCGAAATGCCCTCCGCCGAAAAGGGCTCCACCGACCCTGACTACCGTGGGCTCTTTCCTCATTTGTTTGCTGGCGAGTTTATAGGGCTGAAGGATGGGAACGAGTTTCTCCACACAGGGATGGGCTTCAAGTGCCTCGAGCATATGCTTATCGCGGTCGTCTCCGACCGCGCCGATTACCGTCCTCTCGACCCCGACGATGGCATGGGGCGTGAATCCCAGTTCCTTCACCTTCTTCATGATCCCTTCAACCGTCTTCTTCGTGCACCCTGATTTGAGTACAATTATCATACGACCTCCCTTGTCCTGAAATAAAAAACCACAGAGGCCGCCGCCACCTGTGGTCGTCGCCATTGCTGAGACTCTTCATTCGCAGCCCTGCGGTCCTCCGGAAAGGGAAAAGGGACCGCACCTTCGCCGCGACGTGAAGACAGTCGGCACGGCAACCATCGGCACATCGTCGTTTACTTTACTCCCCCTGCGCGCGATCTGTCAATCAAGGAACGCAGGGTGATTCATGGAGACCCCTTCACGCCAAACATCTCGATAAACGCCCTCGCGAGCAAGGGGTCGTACAGCGTGCCGGCACCGCCGTAGATCATTCTCAGCGCATCGTCATGAGAAAGTCTCTTGCGTTCGTAGACCCTTCCCGAGACGAGGCTGTCATAGTCGTCGGCGACGCTCACGATACGGCTGAAAAGATTAGGGTCCCGTTGCAGCGCGGATTCCGGGTATCCCGAGTGGTCGAGCCTGACATGGTGTTCCCATAAGACGAGCATAGAGAGGATGGTCGCTTCATTCAGCCCGAAGGACTTCAGCATCGCCTTCATGCCGTCAACGGGATGTCTTTTCATGAGTTCGAATTCCGCTTTCGTAAAGTCCGTCTTCTTCGAGAGGATCTCCGCGGGTATCCAGGTCTTTCCTATATCATGGAAGAATGCCGCCAGGGCCAGGGTCCGCATGGCTATCCTTCCCAGACCGATCTCTCTCCCAAGCGTCGCCGACAGAATCGACACATTCACCGGATGGAAATAGTAGTAGCGGTCCTGCTGAGCCGTCGCGGTCAACCTGAGCAGATAGCTCTGGTCGGCAAGGATGCAGTCTACGAGCAACTGGAGCGCTCTTTTGACCCTTTTCAGCTTTATCCGGAGTCCGGCCTTCAGGGAATGATCCACCTCGACCATCGCGGACAGGGCTTTTCTGTACGCCGTCTTCGCCATCTCCCTGCTGTCCTTCAGGTCAAAGGCCTCCGCCTCCTGAACCGCAACGGGCCCACCGACAGAAATCCCCTTAACGAGTTCGTTTTCAAGCGAGGACTGGACGCTCACCGCGTCGACACCTTCCTTGATCGCATAGGCGAAGCGTATAAGGTCTTCAGCCCTCAGGGGCGTCCTGAAGTCCAAAGCCCCTATGGACTTATTCCTCAACTCCTCTGCCAGGGATTCAAAATTGCCGATGTCGGATACCCCTGCCTTGACCCTCATCCCCTCGATATAGAACGAACCTTCAATGATCCTGACCGTCGCTTCTCCCGTCTCATCGAGGAGGAGCTCCATGTCGGACACGAGCTTCCTTGCCGCATTCAGAATCGCCTCGTTCATCGAATCATAAATCCCCGTCATCCTGAGGAGTATATAGAAACTGGTAAGAAACGATCTGCCGTGACTGGCTATCTTATCTTCTGTTGATTCCAACCCGCGACTCCTTCAGTGCCTTCAGGCACGCCTCTCTGAGAATATCCTTCTTCGACAAGGACTCCTTTTCGAGAAGGGACAGCGCCTCGGGAGTACCGATAATGCCGAGACCGTACGCGGCCGACGCCCGCACCTCGGTGATCTCCTCCTTTTCGATCAGGCCCCGCTTCCTGAAAAGATCGGCAACGAGAGGCATGGCGCTCTCCCCCCCCCAAAAAGCGAGGGCTTCGAGTATCTCCTTCTTCTCGGCAAAGGCCCTCTTCCTGAGGTCTTCCAGTGCGGCGATTCCTTTCAGTTTCTGATAGAGTTCAGGGTCCCTGAATCGTCTGAGCGCCCTGAGTGCAGTCATTCTCACAGGGACGTCAGGATCATCCATGGCGGCGAGATAAAGCCTCTTCGTCTCCTCGGAGGGAATGCTTTCAAGCGCTCTTACCGCTTCCCTTCTCACTCTTATCTCAGGGTGACTGAACCCCTTCTCGAGAGCGCCCAGCGCCGCAGGCATCTTCGTCATGCCGAGGATCATCATGAGATTGCGGACAAGGTACCACCGGGGGTCGTCAACCGCCTGCGAAAGGGCGTCGATATCGTCCCTTCCGACCTCCGCCAGCACCTCGCACAGGAGTCGTCTCTGCCTTCGCTCTTCCAGTTCTCCGAGCAGGGCGATCATCGCCGGTATCTGGTTCCTCCTGAGAAGGGCCAGGTACTCCCGGATATGCTCATTGTTCTCCGACTCTCTGAAGACCAGCCTCAGGGTTTCGAGATTTCCCGCCTTCACAAAAACATGTTCGATGATCCCCGTCTGCTCTTCGGAAATATATTTTTCCGCGATCTCCCCGACTGTCCTGAGTATCCCGGTCACTCCCTTCAGGTCTTTCTTTCGTACCAGGGTGTCGATAATCCGGCCAAAGGCGAGCATCACCTCCTGGAATACGTCGGCCGCGTCTTCATTCGAAAGCAGTTCATAGAAAAGAGCTGCGGCGGAGGAGAGAAGAAACTCTTCACCCAGACCGGAGGCCTCGTCTTTTATATCTGCCAATTCTTCCGCACTGACAGGCAGGCTGACACCCCTGAGAAAGGACGGTACCGCCATCTTCGCAGAAGACTCTGCGGTCTTCCCCTCCCCAAGCGACTCTTCCTCCTCCGGCCCCTCCCACACAATCTCCTCCTCAAGGAGGAGATTCTCGTCCACTGTGTCTTCCACCGCCCGGTAACTCATGCTTTTTATGTTCTTTTCCCAGAAGAGAGTCACGATGTCGTCTTCGTCCCTGGTTTCAGCCCTCTGGGAACGCATCAGGATTTCGATAAAATCCACCACTTCTTCGGGTACCAGGCCTCGATGGAAACTGATCTGGCGTATTCCGTCGGCAAAGAGCAGGAGCGCCACATTGTCCGTCCTCTCCTCGCTGTGGAAGACCTCGTGCTCCCTGTACCACAGGCTGTGTTGACGAACTTCGACAGGCAGTTCTTCGCGTGCTTCAAAGAAGGCACTGAATTTTTCGAACAGATCTGCGGCGAACTTTCGGTAAATGGGATTATCGTTCGGATAGACATTGAAGGTCTTCACGGTCTTCGTCAGGGTTTTGAAAATATCCCTGATAAGTCCAAGGGTCTTCTCATCGATCTCGACTTCGAGACCTTCCTCTTCCATCTACTTTTTTAGCATTAATGAAAGTTTCCTGTCAATTCAGAACGTGCATGCACAGAGAAACTCCGCATGGGCAGGTAGGGAAGGGTCTTCCGTCCTCCCCACGCGGGAAGCGGTGCAACGGGAAAGAAGCCCTGGACTGCTTACTTAAGCTACTTGATAAAGTCTTCCACAGGGTCGGCAGCAAGGGTCAGGAGCTGGACCGAACCTCTTGAGCCAATCTCAACGGACATTTTCATTATTGTCTCGTTGTTCGGGGCCTCCATGATGTTCACAAAGTCATAGGGCCCGAGGACTGCATACTGTTTGTGAACCTTCACCCCCATCTGTTCAATCTCCTTGTTCACCTCAAGCAGCCGCTCCGGCTTCTGTTTCAGCGTCTTTCTCCCCTCATCGGTCAGCGTGGTGAGAATGACATAGTACGGCATAGAGCCTCCTTTCTTTCCGAATGAGGAACCCTCCCCATTCCCTGTCGTTTGGTTTTCTTCTCATGAAGTCATCGCACGTAACTCTCTTATACCGCGTTTGCAGACCTTTGTCAACCCGGCCCCCTTGACAATAATAATTCTAATATGATATTAACTATTTAGAAATAACTACTATACGGAGGATGCAATGGAAAAGTACAAAGCGCTTGGGCTTAAACTTACCCCTCAGCGCCTGGCGATCCTCAATTACCTTGAGGGCAACAAGGACCATCCTTCGGCGGAGGATGTCTACCGGGCAGTGCTCAGGAAATATCCCACGATGTCTTTCGCAACCGTATACAACACGCTCGATGCCCTTCGTCAGCGCGGCGAAGTGCTCGAGCTGACGATAGATCCGGAAAAGAAAAGGTTTGATCCCAGCACCCACCCGCACCATCACCTCATTTGTCTGAAATGCAGAAAGATTGTCGACATCCAGCAGGATTATGAGCTGCCGCTCCCGAAAAGCGTGCGGGAGTCCTTTCAGATAGTCGGCAACCATATCGAGTTTTACGGACTCTGTCCGAAATGCAAAGAAAGAAGAGACCACTGATCGGGGCAGCGTATCCCGCCACTTGATAGAAAAGAAGATTGCGGTAAAATAGGAACATGGGGTGGCCCCGCTGCAGCGTCCTTCCGGGAGCCTTGACGGAAATTCCGGCGAAGCAGGGACCGTGGCGGCAATGGTGCGGGCGGGGTCTGACGCTAACCCGGAAAAGAAGTCTTCGACTTCATTATTTTTCTTCGTTGGAGGTGCACGATGGACAGAAGAGACTTTCTCAAAAGCGCAGCGGTTGGCGTTGCGGCTGCAAGTTTGGTAAAAGAGGCTTTTGCCGCAGAAACGTTTTACCCGACAAAGGTGGATGCGCACCTTTTTGAAAACGTAAACAGGGCGAAGGACCCGGCGAACAAAACCCCGCTGGAGAAGACCCATGCCCCTGTGATCACCGCACCGCAGGAAGTGAAAGCCGGTGCCCCCTTCACGGTCGAAGTCTCTGTGGGTGAAGGCCTCCATGTCATGACTCCTGCCCATTGGATAGAGTATATTGAGTTAAGAATAGGAAACGAGCCTGCGGCAAGGGTTGATTTTGATTCCAGGGGGTATACGAAGCCCAAAGCGGTTTTTACGGTCGTCCTGGGACCGGACATTGCAACCGCAGGGAAAGTGACCCTTGTGGCGAACCAAAGATGCAACCTTCACGGGTACTGGGAAGGCTCGGCGGATATAAAAGTATCCGCCTGAAACACTTAGCCACAGAGCACACGGAGATCACAGAGAAAAGCATGAGAAATCCTGTTCGCTCCACGATTATCTCACGATCTGCAGGATTGATTGCTTCTTCTTTTTTTGCAGTTCTCTCTGAACTCGGTGGTCTC
>DATJWU010000051.1:0-2234 GCA_035501055.1 Thermodesulfovibrionales bacterium | reverse complement strand
CCGTTCTTCAATGGTTCGGAGAATGGCGGGCAGGCTTTCGAGGGACTCCGGCCGTAATTGAGCGGAATCGCTGATGAAATAAAGGACAAAATGTACGGGTGGTTCTGGCTGAGCCGCAAGCGCCCGGGAGAAGATCGCGTCAATCTCCTCCTTTGTCATAGGTTCCGGCGCCCTGGGTGCTGCCTGCCGCCCGGAGATGGTGGTGGCCCGATTGGGAGTGTCGATGTCGACCCTCCCGGCGTCATTTGAGACGGTCACCGCACCTGTCGTGCCATCGGAGTCGGGTACCAGGACAACCATGGTCTTGCCGCCGCAACCTGTGGTCAGTATGATTGCCAGCAGGAGGAAAAGCACCTTGATGGAGAAATCGTAAGAGGAGCAGCGACCCATGGCATCTACCTCTCTTCAACCTTGACGAGAACATGGGTGCCCCGCATCCCGATAGTGGCGTCCGGGGTTTCCAGACGAACAGCGCCTGGAAGTAACTTGGAAATCTGTCCCGAAAGATAGGAAAAAGTTCCCCGGAGCATTCTGACTACAAAGGATAATTTCTTCTCAGAGGGACTGAAAAGAAAACCTTCGACTGCAAATTCACTGTTCGGCCCCATCGAGACAAGCGTATCATCATCGAAGATCAGACCGATGCTGCCGGTTGGTCCGGTCCTGATCACGTCACCAATCACGATCTTCATATTGATCGTCGCTGCTATCGACGTCTTGTCGCGCAGGATGTACGCATCCATCGAGACCGAGCGGACGATGCCGACGGAGGCGGGTGCGGCTTGGGAGCCTGCGGTGTCCCCAAGCACGATAAAGAAGAGAAAGAAGATGGCGATGATTTTCTTCATGCGGTCCTCCTCGTGGACGGCAGAATTGCAACACCAGCCCTTATAGTCAGGACTTGCAGAGAAAAGGTCTCGCGCAGCGGTGAGGCATAATAATAATCCTGCAAGGGAGCATGGCTGGTAATCATATCGATTAGTTAAAAGGTATCTCAGGAGAGGCAAAAAGTCAAGAGACAAGGGCACTTATTTCCAAACATGATTACCTTGGTCCTCAAGCGGGCTGTCAGGCGCTGTTCACCTTGAGCACTTTGACCTCCCTTTCCAATCTCAACCGGCGAGAGTTCATTGTGATACCCTTTTCTTCAGCGAATCCTGATAATCAAAATTATAGGTTGACAGGCTGATTGAGTTGTCGTATACAATAGAGCAACAGGTGCGAGAGCTTAATAGGGAATCCCGTGGGGGTGATGCTTCATACGAATCGGGAGCGGTCCCGCCGCTGTAATCCCGACTCCGTGTAACGGAGCATTCACCTCTGCCGCACAGAGGCCACTGTTCATCAAGAATGGGAAGGCAGGCAGAGGTCGGGAGAGCCAGAAGACCTGCCTGTGAAAGACCGTTGTCAGTGTTTCGTTTTTAGTTTTTCGTTTTGAGACTATCAACGAATAACTCAGAACCCAGCACTTAAAACGGACAGTTCCTTCCCGGGGCAGGAAGGCGAGGATGAAGTAAAACAGGGTGCAATCCTCAGGGCGTTTTGCCCTGAGGTTTTTTGTTTATGGAGCCTGACGAATGACTTTATTCCATTATGATGCACAAAACCCTGACCCGCAGTATCTGGAGGACCTTGCCACAGGGTACTGGTTTTCGGAGGTGCTCTTTACGGCAATCGAGATCGGGGTCTTCACGCAGCTTGAACCTGACGGGAAGACGACGACGGAGCTGTCCGCCGCGCTCGGCCTGAGCCCTTCGGGTATCGGTCGATTCCTGAACGCCCTCTGCGCCATGGGGCTTCTCACGCGCCACGAAGACCGCTATTTCAATACCGCAATAGCGGGCGAATACCTTGTCAAGGGCAAGCCACATTACCAGGGTGATTCGATCCTCTGGCGGAAAGAGCTCACCTCCCACTGGAAAGGTCTCAGGAATTGCCTCGAGTCAGGCGGCAGGCTCTCCTGCGCTCCCGAAACCGAAAGCGATGCGGGCCGGCCGGAGAGAATCCGGAGATACATCAACGCCATGGATTCCGTGGCCAAGACCAAGGGAAAGGAAATCCTCTCTTTCTTTTCCGGCCTTTCCCTGACAGGTGAGCTGCTCGATGTGGGCGCCGGTTCAGGCGCAATTGCCGCCGGGTTTCTCGATCATGGGCCCTCGCTGAAGGCCACGCTCATGGATATGCCCGAAGTGCTGGCCTGCACCAGGGAGTTCATCCAGGCGAAGAGATTGAGT
>DATJWU010000050.1:0-3365 GCA_035501055.1 Thermodesulfovibrionales bacterium | reverse complement strand
AAATACGGTGCAGTGAAAGGCACATATCTGGCGCTCCGGCGGGTGCTGCGGTGCAATCCCTGGAACCCCGGCGGATTCGACCCGGTGAGATAGCATGGAATCGATGGACAAAAGGACGTTGATCGCCATTCTGCTCACTATGGCCGTGCTGATCGGGTACCAGTTTCTCGTGTCCGGCCAGAAACCTCAGCCAGAGCCGCAGAAGGCCGGGACAAAGGCAGGTCCGGAGCAATCAGAAGCGGAGAAAGCAAAGAAGGAGGTCCCTGCAGCGGCACCTCCTGTGGCGGCAACACCCTTTGAGGAGTCAGCCGAGGCAAAGGACATAAAGGTCGATACTGATCTCTACACCGTCGTTCTGACGACGAGGGGCGGGACCGTGAAGGGCTTCACCCTGAAGAAATACAGGGACCATCAGGGCAATGGCGTTTCCCTTCTAAAGGCACAGGGCCTGTTTCCTCCCCTCGGTCTCGGCACCACTACTGACGATTTCACTGTTGCAATGGCAAACTTTTCGACAGCCGGCAGGGATTTGACGCTCAAAGACGGCCAGACGGGTTCTCTCACCTTCGAGTTCGCCTCTCCGCAGTTCTCTGCAAAGAGGACCTACACCTTTTACGGAGACCGGTATAAGATCGACCTGAAGGACGAAGTCGCGGGAGTACCCGACTACGCGATCACCCTTGGTTCGGATTTCGGCATCTATGAGGCTAAGGACTCCTCCGCCCAGCACATAGGTCCTGTTGTCCTCAAGGATACAGAGAGAATAGACATTGACCCGAAGAAGCTGAGTGAGCCGAAGATCTTCAAAGAAGGTCTCCGGTGGGTCGCCCAGGAGGACAAGTATTTCTTCGCGTCGATCGTGCCTGCGGGACAGGTTGAAGAAGCAAGAGCGTCCAAACTGAGAGATTCCGCCTTCGTCGCCCTCAGGGTCAAATCGGGCGTCAACAATTTTATCGTCTATGCCGGTCCCAAGGACTACGACCGCCTGAGAGAACTGAATGTCGGCCTCGAACAGATTATAGATTTCGGATTATTCTCGATAATCGCGCGGCCCCTCTTCTGGGTGCTGAAATTCTTCTACCGGTTCCTCGGAAACTACGGATGGGCGATCGTCCTCCTGACGATCATCGTACGGATACCCTTTATCCCCATCATCAACAAGGGCCAGAAATCGATGAAGAAGCTCCAGGAACTCCAGCCCAGACTCGCCGAACTCAGGGAGAAATACAAGAAGGACCCGCAGAAGATGCAGCAGGAGACCATGCAGATGTACAAGAAGTACAAGGTGAACCCCCTCGGCGGCTGCCTGCCGATGCTTCTCCAGATCCCGGTCTTTTTCGCACTCTACAAGGTCCTCATGGTCGCCATAGAACTGAGGGGCGCGCCCTTTATGCTCTGGATAACCGACCTCTCAGGGCCTGATACACTCTTCGGCCACATCCCTTCATGGTTTCCGATGATCGGAGGGTTTGCGGTCGGTCCTCTTCCCCTCGCGATGGGCATTACGATGGTGATCCAGCAGAAGATGACGCCCTCTTCCCTCGACCCTGCGCAGAACAAAATGATGATGTTTATGCCGATAGTCTTCACGTTCCTCTTCCTTAATTTTGCCTCGGGGCTCGTCCTTTACTGGCTTGTGAACAACCTCCTCAGCATCGCCCAGCAGTTCCAGACAAACAGAAAGCTCGCCCGCCAGCAGCAGTCCTGAGTGCGCCCGTCTCAAAAGAGGTGAGAAGACGACAGCTCCCTCCGGAGAACCTCACAGGTCACCCACGACCATTTTTTCGTTTCTTCCCTTTGTGTTCGGACGGGGATTTCGCGATTGCGTCACCTTGAGAAAGGACTTGAACCCTAAAGGGCTAAGTATGTTGACATTCGGCACATTTTAGTATTATCGTATTCCATATGGCGGCAAAGCTCGGTCAGATGCTTATCGCATCAAATATTATCTCTGAGGAACAGCTTCGTCAGGCCTTGAACCTTCAGAAAAAAGACGGGGGAAGACTCGGCACAAATCTCGTGAAACTCGGACACGTCACGGAAGACAACCTCGTCTCCTTCCTGAGCAAGCAGTATGGCGTTCCTGCGATTAACCTGTCCGAGTATACGATTGACCCCCCCGTAATCAAACTCATCCCGATCGAGATGGCGAGGAAGTATCTCATTATGCCCGTAACACGCGTCGGTGCAACGCTGACGATCGCCATGGCCGACCCGTCGAACCTGTTCGCAATCGATGACGTGAAGTTCATGACCGGTTATAACGTCGAGGTCGTGGTGTCAAGCGAGAGCAACATCATGAGCGCCATTGCTGCCAATTATCAGGGAGGCAAGGGCGAGGTCGTCAGGGTTTCGAAGGAAACGCAAAACCAGGCCAACGCAATACTGCAGGCAAAGGATTACACGTTCTCGGACGATGTATCGATGGACGGAGGCCCGGGTGGCTACGACGAAGGCCCGACAGTTGACGTCGAGGAGTTCGACAAGGTCGTCGGCACTGCCCTCGACGGTATTGAGACGATCGAGGAGAAAGACGACGCGGAAGTAGTCAAAGAGGTAGAAGCGCCGATCGTCAAGCTCGTGAACGGCATATTCATCAATGCGATCAAGGCGGGCGCAAGCGATATCCACGTAGAACCCTATGAGGCATCGCTGCGGGTCCGCTACAGGGTGGACGGGGTCATGTACACGGTCATGAACCTCCCCCCGAAAATCAAGGCCGCCCTCACGTCGAGGATCAAGATCATGTCCAAGCTCGACATCGCCGAGAGAAGACTCCCTCAGGACGGACGAATCAAGCTCAAGCTCGGGAAAAAACGCGAAATTGACTTTCGTGTCTCTACACTCCCCACGCTCTTCGGAGAAAAAACTGTTCTGAGGCTCCTGGACAAATCGAATCTCCAGGTGGACCTGACGCGGCTGGGTTTTGAGCAGCCGCAGCTCGACAACTTCATGGAGGCGATCGAAAAGCCATACGGAATGGTCCTTGTCACAGGGCCGACGGGAAGCGGCAAAACGACCACCCTCTATTCCGCGCTGAACCACCTGAATAAGCCCGATACGAATATCATGACCTCGGAAGACCCTGTGGAATATAATTTCATGGGGATAAACCAGGTTCAGGTCAAGGAGGAAATCGGCCTGACTTTTGCGTCGGCGCTGCGGTCCTTCTTGCGGCAGGATCCGGATATCATCATGGTCGGTGAGATCAGAGACTTTGAGACGGCGGAGATCGCGGTAAAGGCCGCGCTGACCGGCCACCTCGTCCTGAGCACCCTCCATACGAACGATGCCCCCAGCACGATCAACAGGCTGCTCAACATGGGAATCGAACCGTTCCTTGTCTCTTCTTCGGTCATTCTCAT
>DATJWU010000049.1:0-3891 GCA_035501055.1 Thermodesulfovibrionales bacterium | reverse complement strand
GGCTTCGGCATGAAGGTGACGGTCTTGCAATGTCTCTTTGCGACATTCTTGATGATGTACTTAAACATCATGAGCTTGTCGGCCATCTTGACCATGGAGTCGAATCTCATGTCGATTTCGGCCTGACCGGCTGTTGCCACTTCATGGTGTTCCCTCTCCACGTAGATGCCGCACTTCAGCATCTCCATGACCATCTCCGTCCTGAGGTTGACCTGGCTATCCGTCGGCGGCACGGGGAAGTAGCCCTCCTTGTGTCTCGGTTTGTACCCGAGGTTCGGGTTCTCATCGCGGCCTGAATTCCATATGCCTTCCACAGAGTCGATGAAATAGTACCCGCTGTGTGAGTTCTGATCGAACTGGATGCTGTCGAAGATGAAGAACTCGGCCTCGGGACCGAAATAGGCGGTATCTCCTATCTTCGTCGATTTCAGGTAGTTCTCTGCCTTCTGGGCGATGTACCTTGGGTCTCTCGTATAGAATTCCTTTGTGATCGGGTCAACGATATTACAGACCATGCTTATCGTCGGATACTCCATAAAAGGATCCATAAAGGCCGTGGCCGGATCAGGGACGATAAGCATGTCCGACGTATGGATCGCCTGCCATCCTCTGATCGAAGAGCCGTCAAAACCGAGACCGTCCTCGAATATATCCTCCTTCAGTTCCGCGATCGGGACCGCAAAATGCTGCCAGATCCCGGGAAAATCAAGAAACTTGAAATTCGCCATGACGGCCTTGTTCTCCTGGGCCATCTTTACTACGTCCTTTGGTGTCATACTTCTCCTCCTTTTTGGTAATTGGTTATTGGGGGACTGGGGACCAGGGAAAGACTTCATATTCTTACTAATCCCCAGTCCCTGTACCCTAATCCCTATTATTATAGTGCTGTTTCACCGCGCTCGCCGGTCCGTATCCTCACGACGTCCTCGATCGAGTAGACAAATATCTTTCCGTCTCCTATCTTGCCCGTCTTTGCCGCCTTCTCGATGGTCGAGACGACCTTCTGGGTAAGAGCGTCCGAGGTCACTATCTCGATCTTGATCTTGGGGATAAAATCGATTACGTATTCGGCGCCCCGGTAAAGTTCCGTATGTCCTTTCTGCCGGCCGAAACCCTTCACCTCGGTGACCGTCATTCCCTGAATGCCGATCTCGTTCAGCGCATCCTTCACCTCATCAAGTTTAAAGGGCTTGATGATCGCTTCAATCTTCTTCATGTCTCACCTCCTTAGATCAGTCTCTCAGTCCGCAGTGCATCAGTCCCCGGTCAAATAAAGAAACCTGTCTGTCTTTCCCTTCTCCTGATCGCCGACTTTCGGATGTTTGACTGCTATTCAAAAAGAACCTTGTAGAAATTCATAGTCTTTGCAGCGTAGCTGTCGAAGACGGTCTCGGTCGTCTTCCTGATCCGGCCGAGGTCGACGGGTTCATCCTTCAGCCACTCATAGATCATCTCCTTCCTCACCTCTATATGAAACTGAAAGGCATAGGCACCCTCTCCGTACCGGAAGGCCTGGTTGGGGTAGAGTGCCGACCGTGCAAGCCTGACCGCCCCTTGAGGGAGATCAAAGGTCTCGCCGTGCCACTGAAATACGCTCAGCATCTTTGAAGAAAGCCCGGTTGCCGGGTCAGAGGAGAGCGTGCGCATCAACAGGTCCTTCTGCCCTCCGTCAACAAGTTCGATGTCATACCAGCCGATCTCCTTCGCAGGACCGACATAGACTCTTGCCCCGAGCGCCTTGGCCATAATCTGTGCGCCCAGGCAGACCCCAAAGACCTTTTTCCCCGAAGAGACGAATTCCTTCACGAGATTCATCTCCTCCGTGATGTAGGGATAGAGGTCTTCCTCGTTCACACTCATGGGACCCCCCATCATCACCAGCACACCGAAATCTTTCGTATCGGGAATCTTCTCCTTCTGAAGATCCACGACCGTGTAGCTCCCCCCATTGCCGCGCAGGAAATCCTCGATCGTGCCCGGTCCTTCGGAGGGTGTATTTTTTAGAATCAGGACAGCCATTACTATCAATTATATCAACAAATATGCCAGACATTACGGCTCGGAAAGAAAGGTCTTTTCACTCCAGGCCTCCGGCCGTCGCCTGGTTTTTGGGCAGTGTGTGATTAAGAAAGCGGCATGCATCAGCCGGTTGCTTTTCCCCTGATTTTCCGCTACAGTAAACGCATGGCGAAGGATTACAAGAGGATCGAGATCTCGGCTCTTTATGAGATCAGCAAGATACTGGGCTCTTCTCTTGACCTGAAGGCCAACCTCAAGAGCGCGATGAAGGTCCTCGCCGAGTTCATGGATATGAAGCGCGGGACGGTCGCGCTCAAGGAGGACAGCGAGATTGTGGTTGCCGTCGCCCACGGGCTTACGGAAGAGGAGATCAAAAGAGGGAGATACAAACTCGGCGAAGGCATTATCGGCAGGGTCGCCAAACTCGGCTCACCGATCGTGATTCCCAATGTGGGTGATGAGCCGCTCTTCCTCAACAAAACCGGTTCACGGAAGGAAGTGAACAAAGACAACGTCGCCTTTCTCTGCGTGCCGATAAAATTCAAATCCGAGGTCCTCGGTGTGCTCAGTGTCGACAGACTGTTCGGTGCAAAAGGGGTCTCCTTCGAGGAAGACCTGCGGCTTCTCAAGATCATCGCGTCCCTCATCGCCCAGTCGGTGCGGTTGAGCAGGGAGGTCGAGAAGGAAAAGGAGGCGCTCATTGAGGAGACCGAGGAGCTGCGCAGGAAACTCAAGGGCAGGTACCGCATCGAAAATGTGATCGGACAGTCCGAGAAGATGCAGGAAGTCTTTGAAGCGGTGCACCGTGTCTCTTCCTCAAAGGCAACGGTGCTTCTCCGTGGAGAAAGCGGCACGGGAAAAGAGCTCATCGCCAAGGCCGTCCATTACATGAGCCCCAGGGCAAAGGGCCCTTTCATCAAATTCAACTGCGCCTCAATCCCCGAGGGTCTGCTTGAGTCGGAGCTCTTTGGTCATGAAAAAGGTTCCTTTACCGGCGCCGTTGCGATGAGGAAAGGAAAGTTCGAACTGGCGGACAGGGGGACTCTTCTGCTCGATGAGATCGGCGACCTCCCCCTCAACCTCCAGCCGAAGATCCTCCGCGTTTTGCAGGAGAGGGAGATCGAGCGCGTAGGCAGCGAAAAGACAATCAAGGTCGACATCCGTCTTGTCGCCGCCACGAGCAGAAACCTTGAGGACCTTGTGGGCACAGGGAAGTTCAGGGAGGATCTCTATTACCGGCTCAACGTCGTGCCGATATTTCTCCCGCCGCTGAGGGAAAGGAGAGAAGACATGCCACCCCTCCTGGAGTTCTTCCTCCAGCGGTTCAATGAGGAAAACGGGAAGAACGTCTCGATGTCTCCCGAGGCGCTTGCGGTCCTGATGGAATATGACTGGCCTGGCAATGTGAGGGAGCTTGAAAACGCCATCGAGAGACTCGTGGTGATGGCACACAAGAACATCGTAAAGGTTGCCGACCTGCCGCTCACCTTCAGATTCCCTGAGGCGAGGGATGTCCCGGTAAAGGGTTCACTCACCTCGACCATCGAGGAGACGGAAAGGACAAGGATTCTTGCTGCCCTTGAGAAGACCGGGTGGGTGCAGGCGAAGGCTGCGAGGTTCCTCGGGATCACGCCGAGACAGATAGGGTACAAGATCCTGAAGTACGACCTTAAGAAGTAGGTCCCTCGTTCTCTCCCCTTCCAGGCATCCCGTAGCCCGTAGCGATTCACCGGCTCGATCGGCGCACGGCATATCCTGATCACGGTGAACATCGCCTGCGGGACAAGAGCTCACGGTTAAGCTCTCTCCTGTATTCTTAATTGCCTTTGAAAGTCCTCTTCCTCCTCTCCTCAGGGCCCGGCAAAGAACCCG
>DATJWU010000048.1:0-3626 GCA_035501055.1 Thermodesulfovibrionales bacterium | reverse complement strand
ATCCGGCGAATAACGGATGAAATACTGAAGATCAGGGGAGTTGCGGCAAGGGATGTATCGAGCTTTACCACTATCGACAACGTGACCGTGGAGGGTGGAACGCTCAGAGTCGCTCCGCTGATGACGACAGTCCCTGAAGACCGCAAAGGCATCGAAGACCTCAGAAAGATGCTTTACGACAATCCCCTTTTTGTGAACCGCATCATTTCGAAGGACGGAAAGACGACCGCAATCTACGTCCCTCTCGAAAAGGGATCGAACGGCAAGGAGATTGCAGACCGGATACGCGAAATCATCGGGAAAGAAAAAGGCGACGAGAAATATTACATCGCCGGCGACCCCGTCGCCAGGGACACCTTCGGGACCGAGATGTTTAAACTCATGGCCCTGTTCGCGCCCATCGCCGGAATGGTCATGCTTCTCGTCAGGTATCTCATGTTCCGGGACCTCTTCCTCTCTATCACACTGATGATGGACGCCATGATCAGCATAATCTGGAGCATGGGCCTGCTGATAGGATTGGGGTTTCCGATTCATATCATGAGCTCCATGGCCCCTGTCTTTCTCATGGCAATTGCGACAGACAGCATGCACATCTTCAACGAGTTCTACTTCCGCTACAGGGAGAAGAAGGACAAAAAGGCTGCGATAATCGAGACGATGCACGCGGTCAGCAGGCCTGTCCGCTACACCGCATTGGCCACGGCCGCCGGGTTTGCAGTGCTGCTGTTTATGAACATCATCCCGGTAAAGGTCTTTGGCGGTCTTGTGGCGTTTGGCACGCTGGCCTTGAGGGTGTTGAGTTTCAGTTTCATACCGGCGATGTTTACCTTCGTGAAAGAGGAAAAGATAGAGAAGATCGCTCATACGGAAGAGGTCGGATTGGGCAGGACATCGCAGTTTTTGAAAAAGCTTGCCGGGTTCGGCACACACAGGCCCAGGGCAACAGTCTTCGCCGGCCTTGTGCTTTGTGCGATCGCAATCGTCGGAATATCAAAGACAGTGGTCAACAACAACATGGTGGAGTGGTTCAGGAAAGGCAGCGATGTGCGTATCGCCGATACGGTGATGAACCGGTCGCTGGGAGGTACGTCTCTCGGCTATATCGTGGCAACAGCAAAGGAGGACGATTCTATAAAAACTCCGGAGACGATGCGTTATGTGGAAGGGCTTCAGAGACACCTTGAGAAACTTCCGATGGTCGGAAAGACGACTTCCGTAGTCGATTATGTGAAAAGGATAAACCGCGTGCTTCATGATGACGATCCGCAGTATGACGCAGTTCCCGAGACAAAGGAAATGATCGGCCAGTATCTCTTCCTGTTCTCCATGTCGGCAAAACCCTCTGACCTGGACAATGTGGTTGATTACCCCTTCCGGAAGGCGAATATATGGGTCCAGTTGAAGACGTGGGATGCACAGGCGATGAGGGATGTCATAAAGGCGGTGGACGAATATAAGAAGGCCAACCCCACCACCATTGAGCTTAAGCCTTCAGGTATCGCTTATTTCAATCTGGTCTGGAATGACGAGGTGCTCGGGGATATGGTAAAGGGCTTTGCCCTCGCCCTCATAGCCGTTTTTGCTATTCTCGTTGTCAACTTCCGTTCCGCGAAATGGGCGATAGTCGGATATACCCCACTTCTGTTCACAATCCTGCTTATCTACGGGGTCATCGGCTTTACCGGAAAGGACTTTGACATGCCGATATCGGTGCTTTCCTGTCTTTCGCTCGGCATGGCCGTGGACTTTGCCATTCACTTTATCAGCAGGTTCAGGCAAAGGCTGGCGGAAAGTTCAGAGTTCGAAGTTCAGAGTTCGGCAACACTCATAACAGATGCCTTATTGTGGACCGCTGCACGGCCAGGCAAGGGGATAATGCGAAATGCTATACTTTTTGCGGCCTCTTTCGCGGTGATGATGTTTGCGCCGCTTACTCCGTATATCACTGTGGGAGCGTTCATTGTGAGTATGATGATCCTCAGCGCAATAATGACCATAATCTATCTGCCGGCACTGATAACGTTACTGCAGGGTTGGCTGTTCAAACAGGTCCCGGGCGGCACCCCATAAGGAAGAGCTCTTTCATGCGAATATTAGGGATCGTGCTCACTCTTGGTTTCTACCTGTCGATGCTGGTCTTTCTCGGCAATTACGCTGTCAAGGTGCTGATATGGTTGAAGGATGCGCCTTCGCACATGGAGAGATCCGGGAGAATAAGTCCGAGAACATTTCTGATGGCCGTCTGTGACATTCTGTTTTTCAGAAGGCTCCTCGGTGCGAATGATCTCCTTTGGATCGGGGAATGGATCTTCCATGCCTCCTTTGTGCTGGTCATGCTCAGACACTTGAGATATTTTCTGAATCCGGTTCCCCGATGGGTATGGAGCGTGCAGACCCCTGGAATCATTGCGGGATATATTCTTCCGGTTGCCATGGTGTATATTCTTGCCGTGAAGTCTCTTGCTGAGAAGAAATATGTCTCGAGTTACAACTTCCTGCTTCTGATCCTTATACTCGTGATAGGTGCGACCGGACTTCTGATGAAGACTGTCTCTCATCCCGATATCGTTTCAGTCAAGACATTTACCATGGGAATCGTGACATTCGGGTTTGCCGCTGCTCCCGGCAGCGCTCTTTTCGTAGTGCACTTTGTCCTTGTCCTGGCGTTGATCGTAAACCTGCCGACCCATATTGTTGCGGCGCCGCTGACGCTCCTTGGCGCGCGACAGCGGGAAGAAAATCTCAAACGGGTGATCCATGAAGAATAAGAATTGTTTTACCGGGAATCTCACCGTAGAGCAACTCATCGAGCTCGATGCATGCACACAGTGCGGCGAATGCCTGCAGTTTTGCCCTATCCAGGATGTCAATGGCAATCCTCTGATTTCTCCCCCTGAGAAGATCCGTGTCTTCAGGGAATTCATAAAGGCGACGGAGGGCCTGAAGGCGAGGCTCTTCGGCCCGAAAGACATCGACCGCAGGCTCCTCGAAGACTTTACCAGGGCGGTATTCGAATGCACGACCTGCGGCGCCTGCGGCCAGCACTGTACGGTCGGCATCTTCACCCAGAGGCTCTGGCCCGTCTTGAGGAAGGAGATGGTGAGGCGGGGAATCGGCCCCATTGGAGGCCAGGCAAAGATGCCCGGGGTCATAAAGGAGACCGGGAACCCGTATAATTTGCCTCCGAGGGACAGGTTCAGTCCGTGGTTTCCTGAACAGGTCAGGGTCGCCGAGAGGGCGGACATTGCCTACTACGCAGGATGCACCGGAGCGTATTCGGCGCAGCCGATGGTAAAAGGGGACGTCCTTGTCCTGCAGGCGACAGGGGAGCCCTTTACTATGCTGCCTCCCGAAGAGGAGGTCTGCTGCGGATTTCCTCTCTTTGTCTCGGGGCAGCATGACATGCTCGAGGACCTGGTAAAGAGGCTCGTGGAGGCATACAAGGCAAAGAGGGTAAAGCTGCTCCTGTCTTCATGTCCCTGTTGCGTGAACATCATGTCGAGAGACTGGCCGATATTTTATGGAGGAGACCTGCCCTTCAGGATCCGTCATATGACGCAGTTCGCGGCTGAAGCCCTGAAAAACGGAAAACTCAGGATCAAAGGAGCATTGCCTGAACGGCT
>DATJWU010000047.1:0-8446 GCA_035501055.1 Thermodesulfovibrionales bacterium | reverse complement strand
CCTGTTTCCCTGACATATTCCGCCATAAGGGACGCAAGCGGAAAGGTTATCGGTATCTCTAAAATCGCCCACGACATCACTGAGCGCAAACGGGCCGAAGAGGCACTGCGGAGGCTGAACGAAGACCTCGAGAAGAAGGTCGTCGAGCGGACACGCTTTTATTCGATCCGTGCCAAAATCAGCGAGGCTATTGTCCGCGTCAGTGACCGGCAGGCCCTGTTCGATGAGGTCTGCCGGGTCGTTGTCGAGACGGGGGGATTCAGGCTGGCATGGGTCGGGGTGCTGGACCCGGAAACCCGGGAGGTGCGGCCCGTGGCAAGTTTTGGCGCGAGCGCATATCTCGAAGGCATAAGGATCATTGCCGCGGATGTGGCGGAGGGCAAGGGTCCGACCGGCAGGGCGGTATACGAAGATCACTGCGTGATGAATACCGACTTCGAAAAAGACGTTCTTCTGCTGCCATGGCGGGACAGGGCGCGGGCCCACAGTCTCCGTTCCTCTTCAGCTGTCCCCCTGCATACCGGCGGTCGGGTCATAGGCGCTCTGACCATATACTCCGACACTCCGCATTTCTTTACGGATGAGGAGATGTCTCTTTTATTATCCCTTTCCGAGGATATCTCGTTCTCGCTCGATGCCATGGAGGGCAGAGGGAGACGGGCAGCGGCGGAAGAAGCCCTTCGGGTGCTCAACGAAGAACTCGATCTCAGGGTGCAAAAAAGAACCGCGGACCTTCAGGCAGTGAACAAGGAGCTCGAGGCCTTCATTTATTCCGTTTCCCATGACCTGCGGGCGCCCATTCGTTCCATGTCCGGCTTCGCGAAATTCCTCGCTGAGGATTGTGTCGAGACGCTCGACGCCCAGGGCAAGGATTACGTGAGGCGCATCGAGGGGGGTGCTGCGAAAATGACGCGCATCATCGATGACCTCCTGTACCTTTCGAGGATAACCCGACAGGAGATCAACAGAACCCAGATCGATCTGAGCGCACTGGCCTCCTCCGTTGTCTCGGAGCTTCGCGCGGCCGACCCCGGCAGTGGCGCAGAAGTCACCGTGGCGGACGGCATCACCGCCTTTGCAGACCGCCGGCTGATGGAAGTTGTCCTCTCGAACCTGCTCGGAAATGCGTGGAAGTTTACCGCGAAGACGGAGAATGCCCGCATCGAATTCGGGGCCCTTGAACAGGAAGGAAAAATGGTCTATTATGTGAGTGACAACGGCGCAGGGTTCGATCCGAATTACAGGGAAAAAATGTTCCTGCCTTTCCAGCGGCTTCACTCCGACAGGGAGTTCGAAGGCATGGGCATCGGCCTTGCGATTGTCGAGAGGGTGATTCACCGCCACGCCGGAAGGGTATGGGCTGAGGGACAGAAAGAAAAAGGAGCAACGATTTATTTCACACTGGGAGAGGTATGACAGCGATAGCGACGCATACAGTTCTTGTGGTCGATGACAATGCAGACGACGCGGAGTTTACGAAAAGGGCTTTATTGAAGTCAGGGCGCGGAGGATTGAGGGTGCGGTCGGTTGGCCGCGGTGAGAGTGCCCTTACGGTCCTTCGGGAAGAAGAGGAACTGCCGTCGCTGATACTTCTGGACCTGAAGATGCCGGGCATGAGCGGCATCGATACGCTGCGGCAGATACGGGCAGACGAACGTCTTCGCCGCATCCCCGTCGTCATTCTGACGAATTCGACGCTGGAATCGGACGAACAGGAGGCCTATCGTGAAGGCGCAGACGGTTTTCTCCATAAGGCCTTTGATATCGATCAGTTCGAGCGGGAGATAAAAGCCGCGTTATATGCCTGGCTGGGGGATTAGCGTACCCGCGATCTTCTTCTTTCTGCCACAGAGATCACCGAGTTCTCAGAGAACTGCAAAGAGGAAGAAGGCATTTTAGCCTCTCGATCACTTCCCGATTGCCCCCAGATTTCAAAAGAAAGCATCTTTTTTCTTGGTCTTATCAATCGTGAGGTAATCTTGGAGCCAAGGAGGTCTTTTCTTTCTCTGTGGTCTCTGTGCACTCTGTGGCTGATCTTCGTAGAGGCCGTAATTCCGGTGGGTCTATTTCTTCTTTGTTTTTCTTGTTCGTTGGCTTTTTTTGTGTTCTCTGCCTCCTCCTATCCACCAGTCGCTCTTGTCGGAGAACCACCAGAGGGAGGAGTCCGTTTGGAGGATTGAGGCGCAAAGTTTGCGCGCGATGTCCGTCTTCAGCCTCTTTGTCGCAAAGGAGAGCCATTCGTCTGCGTAGGTATTGCCGAGGTCCTTGTATTCTTTCAGGGCAAGGATTATTTCGAGCTGGTCGGCGTCGTAGGCAAGGCGCGCCTCGTCCGTTCTCCCTTCCCTGAACTCGGTGATGAGCCCGCGGATGTCGTCGCCGAAGGGCAGGGTCTCGGCGAGGTCGTCGACCGCTTTTCCCTCGTCAGCGGTCACATATTTCTTGTTTACGTAGTTGAGGTCGCCCGTCCTCGCTTCAGGCAGGTCATGGAAGAGGCACATTCTGATAAGCCTGTCAGTGTCAATGCCCTTTGAGAGATGCCCGAGGGTATAACCGATATAGACGGTCCTGAATATGTGTTCCGCAACAGATTCATCGCCTGAGCCGAGGAACTGAAAGCCCGTCCTCGGGGTGCGCTTGAGCATTCCGGCCTCGAACAGAAAATTCGCGATTCTTTTCATGGGTCTCCGCACAATTGTAACACTTGAAGGCTTTTCTTGCCACAGAGATCACCGAGATCTACAAAAAGATGGGGACCAGGCATTAGGGATTATGGACTAGTGAAAGAAACACGCAGGTTCCCGGTCCCGCGTCCCCCCTCTCTTTTCTATTCACCATTCACGTCTTATGATTCACGAGTTTTGGGCTCTGTGACCTCTGTGCGCTCTGTGGCTAAAGAACTCTTTCTTGCTTCTCAAACTGAGAAGCCGATAGCTAATAGCTGACAGCTTTTTTATGGTATTCTCTGACTCTTTGTTTTAAAATATGTTTTTACAGTCACCCTGATAAACGAGGAGGAAATAATGAGAACATTGACACTGTTTTTTGTATCGGCCCTGATGCTGCTGTCGGTCTCGGGATGCGGCTACAACGAGATGCAGAAGAACGAAGAGGCGGTGAAGGCGGCGTGGGGCGATGTCGAGGCATCATACCAGAGGAGGAACGACCTCGTGCCGAACCTCGTCGAAGTGGTAAAAGCCTATGCGAAGCACGAAAAGGAAACGCTCACCGCAGTGACCGAGGCGAGGGCAAAGGTCGGATCGATCCAGGCGTCGAAGAACATCCTCGACGATCCCAAGGCATTCGCCCAGTTCCAGGCGGCGCAGGGGGCGATGAGCAGCGCACTTTCACGGCTCATGGTGGTCGTCGAAAAATATCCGGACCTCAAGGCAAACCAGAATTTCATGGACCTTCAGCACCAGCTTGAGGGCACGGAGAACAGGATCAACGTGGCGCGGGTCAGATACAATAAGGCGGTCGAGACCTTTAATACGTCGATACGGACTTTCCCGAACAGCATGACGAACAGTATGCTGCTGCACCTCAAGCTCAGGGAACCCTTTAAGGCCGAAGCAGGCGCAGAGAAGGCGCCGGCGGTGAAGTTCTGATCCGGAAAAAGGATCTAGCCACAGAGGACAAAGAGGAAAAAGCAATGAGCTGTCAGCGTCTGAGCTTAAAGCAGATTAGCCACAGAGCACACAGAGATCACAGAGGGTGAGAAGGCCGTGAATCGTGAGACGGGAATACTGAACAGAGACGAAACAGCCAAGAGCCGCTTGAGCCACAGAGGGCACAAGGGGAAAGACAAAGAAGTCTTTGGCTTCGAGATTACCTCACGATTTACAGGATTCCTGAAAAGAAGTTCTTTTTGTGAAATCTGGAGTAATCCGGAAATAATCGAGCGGCTAAAATGCTTTGTTCCTTTCTTGCAGTTCTCCGTGAACTCGGTGGTCTCTGTGGCAAGATTTGCATTGCTGTTTCTGTTGCTTCTCCCTTGCTCCGCCCAGGCCCTTGAGGTGCCGAGGCTGGAGGGATATGTCAATGATTACGCCCAGATGATATCCCCTGTGGCGAAGGCACAACTGGAACAGGAATTAAGGGCCTTTGAACGTTCCGATTCGACCCAGATCGTGATACTTACCATCCCGTCACTCGAGGGGGAGGTCATGGAAGAATTCAGCATCAAGGTGGCTGAATCGTGGAAGGTCGGGCAGAAGGGCAAGGACAACGGCGCCCTCATGGTCGTTTCGAAGCAGGACAAGAAGATAAGGGTCGAGGTGGGGCGGGGACTTGAGGGCAAGCTCACCGACCTCATGGCAGGCAGGATCATCGATCTCGTCATAAAACCGAGATTCAAGAGGGGCGATTTCGACGGCGGTTTTCTTGCGGGGATCGCGTCCATGATCGATGCAACACACGGAGAGTTTAAGGCAGAAGAGCACCGCCGTCCGCAGAGACGGGACAATTCTTCGAGGATCATCACCTTCCTCATTTTCGGGGGTATTGCGCTCCTTATCCTTGGTTCGCTTTCTCGTCCCCTCGGTGGTGCTGCGGGGGCTGTCGGTCTGCCCGGTATCGCCCATCTCGCGGGGTTTTCCCTGGGGCCGGTGTTGCTTGTCATCCTCGCGGTCGCAGGGCTGGGCCTCGGGCTGCTCCTCCCTCTGCTGTTTTCTTCCGGAGGACGTTACGGGGGCGGAGGCTTCTGGCCCGGAGGCGGCTTTTCAGGGTGGGGCGGAGGTTCCGGAGGAGGAGATTTTGGAGGTGGCGGGGGCTTCAGCGGCGGCGGAGGAGGAGATTTCGGTGGCGGCGGGGCGTCAGGAGACTGGTGATGAAATACCATACGAAGGCAGAGAAGTTCTTCACAAAGGAGGAAAGGGAACGGATCAAGGAGACCACCAGGAAGGTTGAATCCGGCACAACCGGAGAGGTCGTGGTCATGGTCGTCGACCACAGCGACCGGTACCCTGAGGCGGAAGTGATGGGCGGTGTATTGCTCGGCAGCCTTCTTTCGCTCATTCTCACCCTTGCTGCCTTCGATGGGTCACTCTGGACATACGTTCCTCTGAGCGTTCTTTTCTTCTTTCCCTCACGACAGCTTTTCAGGAAGGTGACGCGACTGGGAGCGGCGCTTATAGGGGTGAGGAGGAAGCATCATGCGGTCAGGGAGAGGGCGGTCAGGGCCTTTTACGAGAAAGGACTCTACTGCACGACGCAGAATACGGGCGTTCTCTTCTTCCTGTCCCTCCTCGAGAGAAAGGTGTGGGTCATCGCCGACAAGGGGATCCATGAGAAGATCGGCCAGGAGACGCTCAATAAGTTTGCGAGGGCAGTGTCGAGGGGGATCCGGGACGGCCGCGCCTGCGACGCGCTCTGCGAGGCAATTGGGGAGGCGGGGGCGCTGCTCGCCGTGCATTTCCCGGCAGGTCCCGGGCACGACGATCAACTGCCTGACGACGTCATCACGGGCTGAGCGTTGGAGTTGTCATTGCCCTGAAGGGAGCCTATTATATCTCGGTGAAGGCGCATAAGCTCGCGCGATAAAGGAGGAAGCCATGGCTGAAGAACATTCTTTTGACGTCGTGTGTGAAGTGGACCTGCAGGAAGTCCTGAACGCGGTGACCCAGGCGGTGAAGGAGATAAGTCAGAGATTCGATTTCAAGGGAAGCAAAAGCACTGTTGAACTCGATAAAGGAAAACGGCTCATCACCCTCGTATCGGACGATGAACCGAAACTGAGGAGTGTCATCGATATCCTCCAGTCCAAGCTCGTGAAACGGGGGGTAGCGCTCAAGGCGCTGGAATACGGCAAGATTGAAGAGGCCTCGGGCGCCACGGTGAGGCAGACGATAACGCTCCAGCAGGGGATCCCGCAGGAGAAGGCAAAGGAGATCGTGAAACAGATCAAGGACATGAAGCTCAAGGTCAATGCGGAGATACAGAAGGACCAGGTGCGGGTCCGGGCGAAGAACATCGACGACCTCCAGACGATTATCTTGGCGCTCAAGGGGAAAGACTTCGGCATCCATCTCCAGTTTGCGAACTACCGGTGAGAAGGGGCGTCGGCAAAGGCGCGGAGGGCAGAGGACGTCTGGAACACCATAGGCAGCCTCTGGTGAGCCGAAGGGAATTTGTGCTCCGTCAACTGCGGTACCTCTGCTTTTCTCTCCTGATCCTGGCCTTCTCGCTCGGCGTCGGCACCGCAGGGTATCATATCTTCGGAAAGCTTTCCCCTATCGATTCCTTTCTGAACGCGTCAATGATCCTGACCGGCATGGGTCCGGTTGACCACCTTGACACCAATGAGGGGAAGATTTTTTCGGCGCTGTATGCGTTGTTCAGCGGCGTCGCTTTTCTTACCTTCGCAGGCGTGCTCTTTGCGCCGATGTATCATCGTTTCCTGCACAAGTTTCATCTCAGCATCGACCGCGAAGATTTCAAAAAAGACTGACCTCTCGGCAATAGCGTAACATGTGTTTTCAGATATTCCTGGACGGGCAGATGTCGTAAAGCGCGCACTCTTTGTGCAGCGGCTTTTTTGCCTGACATATCTTTCTGCCGTGGGCTATCAGGAGATGTGTCAGTTCCCCCCATTCTTCCCTCGGCGTGATCGCCATCAGGTCTTTCTCTATCTTCACGGGGTCTTCATATTTTGTGAGTCCGAGCCTGTAGGCGAGCCTTTTTACGTGGGTGTCAACGGCAATTCCCTCATTGAGGCCGTAAACGTTCCAGAGTACGATGTTCGCCGTCTTTCTTGCCACGCCGGGCAAGGCCACGAGGTGTTCCATAGTGGCCGGCACCTTGCCCTTGAATTGATCGACGATCATCTTCGCGCAGGTCTGGATGCTCTTTGCCTTGTTGTTATAGAAGTTTATGGAACTGAGGTCCTTCTTCAGCGCATCGAGGGGGACGTCGGCAAAATCTTTTGCGGACCTGTATTTCTTAAAGAGCGTCTCCGTGACCTTGTTCACATGCGCATCCGTAGTCTGGGCCGAAAGGATGGTGGCGACGAGCAACTCCATCGGTGTTTTGAAATTGAGGGCTGTCCCTGGTTCCGGATATTCCTTCCTCAGTCTCTGTATGATTTCTGCGAGTCTCTCTTTCGTCGGCATCTCACGTGCCTCCTCCATCAACCTAAGGTTTTCAGATGCGTCCTGTCAGGCACAGCCTCATGCGGGTCACCCTTTCTTGATCTTTGGAAAATTCGCCAGGGAGAGGTTCTTTCCCGCCCTGAATTCCTCGCGAAACAAGATCGCCGACCGTAAAAAGTCCTCCCTCTCTATCGCGATGCTGGCGACTCTGTTGGCGGTCAGGAGTTCAAGGCCCTTATCGAGGAGCTTCGCGGTGCCGGCCGATTCTTTCTTCAGATAGTGGTACAGGGCGGCGGCGATCATGATCATGCCCTGAAGAAAATGCTTTTCCTGTGAGTCCCCGGCGCTCCTCCATTCCTTTTCCCATGCCTCGTGGGCCTCGAAGAAATTCCCCTCGTTAAAACGGTCGATGCCTTCGGAGAGATTCACCGGGTCACTTCCCGGGCCTCTCGAAGACCATGACGACCGTATTCGGCTTGCCCTTCACCTTGCAGGCCTCATCGAGGGCGTCGAGAAACTCTTTGGAGCTTTCCTTCATCTCGACGAAACCCATCCGCTGGAAGTATTCCACAAGATCTGTGACGATGTAGACGAGCTTCACGGGAGTGTTCTCTATGAGGTGTTTGATGAGCAGCGAGCCCACTCCCCGGCCCCTCTTTTCCTCCACCACCGCGATGCAGCCGATTTGATAAAACTGTCCTGTCCGTCTGAGCCTGCCGAAGCCGGCGATCCCGCCGTCTTCCGCGGCGACCAGGAACTCGCGGTGATCGAGGTTCTCCGCATCGATGTTGTTCCGCACCAATTCTTCCCTGATAAATGCCAGATCGCTCTCCTGTGCCGGACGGACCTTGAGGGCCCCCTCCGGGCTTGTCGTGTCCTGAGGTTCCTTCATTTCCATACCTGCCTCCTTTCAAAAATCCTGCACGCAGTCTCATCCGCGCAGCGCGTACCCCGCCTTTTCTTCATACGGCGCCTCACTTCTTTGCGATCATCCCGTCCACTGCCCACCTTCCCCCACCCTTGATCATCAGGGCAAGGGTAATCGCGACGACAAGGATATGGTACTCAACCCCCTCGCCTTTCTGGTTGCCGAACCAGTTCATGAAGAAACCGTTTTTCAGGTGGATCATAAATACAGCAACGACCATATTGCAGGCGAGGCCGAAGGCCGCGATTCTCGTCAGGAGACCGGCGATAAGGGCTATTGCTCCGAGGGACTCGGCGAGAATGGCAAGGAAGGCGAAGAATGCCGGTACCCCGAGGTTCACGGTGAAAGAGGCCATCGTCGCGCTGAACCCGTGGCCTCCGAACCAGCCGAAGACCTTTTGAGCGCCGTGGGGGAGAAAGACGATTCCCAGAAG
>DATJWU010000046.1:0-3352 GCA_035501055.1 Thermodesulfovibrionales bacterium | reverse complement strand
GCCCGCATTGTCCTCCCCATGCGTTATCTCCTGAAACGACACGGGCCTTCATCAGGGATTACCGTTTCGCCCTTCTCCTCGAAGGAGAGCCGCCGACCAGGGAATTTCAGCAGAGGATTCTGCAGGCAGAGAAAGAGGCCTTCAAGGCCGGTTTCTACAAGGCCTTCGCGTATTGGGCCGGCCCCTGCTCGATCTGCGCCTCCTGCGCCGAAGACGGCGACTGCAGAAACACCAAAGACGCCCGTCCTTCCATGGAGGGTGCGGGCATAGATGTTTACGAGACTGTCAGGAGGGCGGGCATCGGCCTCAGGACATTGGACAGCAGGTCCGGGTTCGTGAAGTATTTCGGCCTGCTGCTTGTGGAGTGATGCGATGAGTTTTGTTGGACAGGACACAATGTTTTCGCTCATTCCCGTCCGCCGCGGCGGACTCCGAGGTTTTTCGCCTGTGAGGACTTCCCTGCTCCCGCATCAGGCGAAAAAAAAACCGCTCAAACACTATGTCCTGTCCTGCCGGACGACCTTTGTGGGAGAAGAGGTAAAGGCATGCGCATTTTGATGATACAGTCGCTGTCGGTCGAGGGAACCTCATCGGAGAAGGTCTATCCCATCGGGATCGTCTCGCTCGCGGACCGTTTGATAAAGGGAGGCCACGACGTCGACATCCTTGACATGAACCTCCTTGCCGATCCCTTCGCTTCCCTCAAGGAGAGACTGTTGAGCTTCCGTCCCGAAGCGGTCGGGATCTCTCTGAGGAATATCGATCCCCTCGGGAACAAAACGACTTCGCTCGTGCCTCACTTCGTTGCCGCAGTGCGCCTTGTCGCCACCCTGATGCCGAAGACATGGATCATCGCAGGCGGCACAGGCTTCTCCCTGTTCCCCAGACGCCTTATGGATGAGCTTCCCGAAATCCACTACGGCTTGGTCGGCGAGGCGGAACTGTCCTTCCCCGCCCTGCTCTCTTCCATAGAAAACCCGCCGCTGCTGAAGGGTCTCTGCGTGAGGAAGGGCGGAAAGATACATCTCTCGCTTCCTTCGCGCGACTTTGCCATGACCGGGTACGCGGTGCCGGACAGGGGTCTTCTCAGTCCCTCTGCGTATCTCGACATCAACACCTATGTGCCCGCAATCGGCATAGAGTCCAAGCGCGGATGTTCTCTCACCTGCGCTTACTGCGTATATCCGAGGCTCCAGGGCAAAAGGCTGAGATGCCGCGCTCCCGAGGCGGTTGTCGATGAGATGGAATTACTGCACAAGGAATACGGCATCGGCAGCTTCCATTTTACCGACCCGGTCCTGAACATGCCCCGCGGCCATCTTGAAGAGATCTGCCGGGAGTTGCTCAGGAGGAAGCTGAAGCTGAGATGGGACGGCTTCATGAGAGAAGACCAGCTCAATGATAAGAACGTCGCCCTCTTCGAAAAAGCGGGCTGCGAGTGTTTTTCCTTCTCGCCCGACGGTCTCTGCCAGGAGTCCCTCGACGTGCTGGGGAAGAGACTCAGGGAATCGGACATCATCAGGGCGGCGGAACTCGTCGCAAAGACCGATGTGGTCAGCGTATACCATTTCATGGTGAATGTGCCCGGGGAGACGGAGGCCACGGCCGAAAAGGGAATACAGCTTCTGGAACGCATTTACAAAATCCACAGCGTGAAAAGAAATCTCGGGACCGTGGTTCTCAACAACATCCGCATCCTGCCCGGCACCCTGATCGAATCAATGGCACGGGCAGAGGGCGTCATCAGCGACGCGACAGACCTGCTCTACCCGGTGTATTACAACCCTCCCCCGTTTGAATCCCTGAGGTACAGGCTCGAGACATTGCATTTTTGCAGGAACATCTTTCAGTGGCAGGAGATCGCATGAAAATACTTTTACTCGAACACCCGAGGGGCATCACCGCTGAGAGGTGCAATGACATCGCCAACACTCCTCTTTCCTCATGTCTCCTCGCCGGCTACGCGGCAGGCATGCTGCAGAAGAAGGGACATGAGGTCGAAATCGTCGAAGGGTACCTCGACGGTCTTTCCTATACACAAATAAAGAACATCCTCGAAGCAGCGAAGCCGGATATTCTCGGCGTGCACATGGTCTATCACTGGAAGAAGGACGAGGCGCTTTTCGATTTCCTTGACGGGGTGAAGGCCGACGGCAATGCGGGGATGATCACCGCCTTCGGATTCTATCCGACCATCGCCTACAGAAACATTCTCGCGGAATGCGCAGCCGTCGATTCCGTCATCCTCGGTGAGCCCGAACTCCCCTTCGCCGCCCTCGCCGGCGGCGTTTCAACCCGTGCATCCGGCATTCCGGGGCTCGCCGTGAGGAGTGGTTCAGGACCGGTCACCCACTCCCCGCAAAGGCCTGTGGAGGACCTCGACGCCCTTCCCTTCCCGGTGCGGACAGAGGCCCTTTATCGCCTGCCTGAGGTGAACCTCCTCGGAAGCAGGGGGTGCTACGGCAAATGCACGTTCTGTTACATCGATTCCTTTTACGGCGGAGGTCTTCCCTGGCGTTTCAGAAGCCCGGAGAACATCCTGCAGGAGATCGGTCAAATCATCGCCGAACGGGGGACAAGAGACTTTTACTTCACCGATCCGAACTTTTTCGGCCCCGGGAAGAGCGGTCAGGAAAGGGCCCGGCGCATCGCCTCACTCCTCAAGCCTCTGCGCATACGGTTCGGCATTGAGGGCAGGGTCAATGATATTCACGACGACACGATCGGTCCGCTCGTGGAGGCAGGCCTCCGTCATATCCTCATCGGCCTTGAGAGCGGCAAAGACGATTCCCTGAAGCGAATGAACAAGATGACGACCGTCGCGCAGAACGAGAAGGCTCTCAGGACGCTCAGGAAGCACGGGGTGGAGCCGAACGTCGGGTTTATCATGTTCGAGCCCGACTCGACGACCTCGGACATCAGGATCAACTTCGAATTCCTGAAGAGAAACGATCTGCTCAGGAACCTCTCCGTGAGCGCCAACGTGCTCTATCACCACCAGATCATCCTCGAAGGCACAGATGCCTATCATCGTCTCAGGCGGGAAGGTCGCCTCGCGACGCAGTCCTCTTCCTACGAAGGCACCACCTGTTTCCGCCACCGGGAAGTGGCTTCACTTGCTGAGTTGATGAGGGAGGTGACGAACTTCCTTTTCGCGGAAATGGAGGGAATCTGGAGCGGGAAGGTTATGGAACCACCGGGCGCGCGCGAACGATACGCCAAAGTGAATCGGGTGCTTGTCGATGTGTTCGAAACAAACCTCGCCGCAATCGAAGAGGGAGCGCGGCCAGGCCGCGAAGAGATTGCCTCGATCGCTGCTGCCGCCACGGGCGAGATCACACGGATACTGAAC
>DATJWU010000045.1:0-4847 GCA_035501055.1 Thermodesulfovibrionales bacterium | reverse complement strand
TGGTTGAGGGATTCCGCGATCTTTCCGAACGCCACAAACAGGACGATGAATCCCGCGAGCATCGCAAAAAACACCACCGCCCTATTCCCCGAAAGAGCCCCGGCATATTCCTTTGCCTTATTGATAAAGGACTCTTTTTCTGTCTTGCCCTCCTCAGGCGTTCTGGTCTTCAGCTCTTTTGCGGATTGCTTTTCCTGGTCTTCCGCCCTTCCACTGACACGCACTGCGTCTTTCCTGTATTTCTCCGGCACCGCATCGAGGCTGTCCACGAAAGAGGGCGTTCCGTTCTTGTCTACATATTTATAGATGGCCGCAGCACCGGGACTCGCATGCAGCACACACAGAACAACCGCGAGCACAACTGCCTGCATCCTTTTCATAAAGCCTCCCTGATCCTCTTTGAAGATCCCCCTCCCGCCAAAGCGGGCGTCGTGAGGAGCCGCGTATCGCGATACGTTCAGAGTAGTGACGACCGCTCTTGGGGCCTCAATACGGGACATTACTTTCGGTGAAACATTCTGATATCTCATTCCGGAATCTCATCGCATGTACGCGGTTTCGATCCATGCCCGCTTTGATGCGATTCGCGCTGCAGGGATCACTTGTAAACCCTCTTCGATCTGCCCCCCAGCGTCGTCAGAACCTCATACGATATGGTGCCGGCCCGCCGGGCGATCTCATGCACCGTGATCTCCTCGCCGCCCTGCTTCCCGATGAGTACTACTTCGTCCCCTTCGGCGACCCCCTCAAAGTTGGTGACATCAGCCATCATCAAATCCATGCAGACCCTCCCTATGACAGGTGCCCTACGGCCTCCGACAAGCACCTCTGCATTGTTGGAGAGGATTCTGCCGTAACCGTCGGCATATCCGACAGGCAACACCGCCACGAGGCTCTCTCTCGCAGTCACGAAAGTCCTTCCATAACTCACCGGCGTTCCTTTATGCAGTTTCCTCACCGAGAGAATCCGCGTCCTGACCGTCATCGCAGGCCTGAGATCAAAGCCTGAGCCCACTTTGCCGGGAGCCCGGAGCTGCGCACTGTCTGAAAAAGGCGAATACCCGTACAAGGCCAACCCCGGTCTCACCGCGTCCAGATAGGCCTCTTTGAAAGAGAGCACCGCTGCGCTGTTGGCGATATGACAGACGATCTCTTTTCCGAGAATCGGGAGCGCCTTCTCACGCAGTCCGGCAAACTTCCTGAGCTGCTTCTCGGCATAGGACCGCTCTGCCATATCTGCGTCCGAGAAATGGCTCATGAGCCCTTCGACGACGAGCCCGTCAAGACCTGCAATGGTGATAATATCTTCCAGAAGTTCGTCGCGGTGAAGACCGAGCCTTCCCATCCCTGTATCGATCTCGATATGGACCGCGAGGCGACGACCTCTTTTCTTCGCGTCCTCCGAAAGCCTGACCGCCGAAGGCACATCATGGATGACCGGAATGAGATGATAGTCGAAAAAATCAGAGGTACTCCATTTGTCGAAAAAAACGAGTATCGGGGCGTCAATGCCGGCATTCCTGAGCCTCACCCCTTCCTCGCTGAACGCCACCGCAAGACAGGAAACCCCTTCGGTCACGAGCCGCTTCGAAACCTCGACCGCGCCGTGGCCGTACGCATCGGCCTTGACCACCGCAATGACAGGACGCTGCGCGATATTCCTGATAAGACCCAGGTTATCCGCTACCGCGTCCAGGTCGATCTCTGCAACCGCGCCCCTATGCACTTCCTTTGGTCTCTTCCTTTTTTTCCTCTTTCTTGTCGTCAGCCGCCTTTTTCGGCGTGATATCAATTTCGTCGGGCTCGGATGTCGCCTTCTTGAAGTTCTTGATAGCCTGTCCGATCCCCTTACCGATCTCCGGCAGCCGCGAACCTCCGAAGAGCACGAGGACGATGATCAGGATTATAAGGAGTTCCTGAATTCCCAAACCGAACATTGAGCACCTCCCGTCATTGGTTGCAAAAAAGCCCTCAGCGTTCAGCCATCAGCTACAGGAAATCGGCAGGCGTACCCACCGGCCGGTGGTCGGTGCGTTGACCGCTGAACGCTATTTTATGATAGTCTTCCATGGTATTGATATTGACAAAGGACCTGCCTTGAGGATCAACGCGCATCACCTCTTCTTCCGGGATGTAGCGCACATCCATCCTGTCGAGCATTTCGATGAGGCCTCTTTTCCCCCCGCTGAGCATCCGCTCAATGGTCTCCGCGACGGCGACCGAATAAATCGCGAGGAGAGGCTCTTTCTTCCCCCTGAAGAGAGGCACCACGGCATCGCACCCCCCTCCGCCCTCTGCGCTCTGCGCCCGAAATGTGTCCGCCATAACCCGGATGAGCCCTTCGTTGAGAAAGGGCATATCACAGGCAGCGACAAAGAGATCATCGCCCGTAGCCGCAAGGACTGAGAGGATGCCGATCATCGGCCCTTTTTCCTTCCTCACGTCTCCGATCAGCGGCACGCCGAACCGGAAGTACCATTCAGGAGAGTTCGTGCTTATCACGACCCTGCCGAATACCTTCTTCAGCACCTCCAGACTGCGTCCGATAATCGTCTCGCCTTCGACGGCAAGAAACCCCTTGATATGGGGGATCCTGCTGTTTTCGCCGCCGGAAAGGATCGCCGCCGTCAAAAAGTGTCCTCCCCGTCGTCATGGTACTCAGTCTGACTATAGGGCACAAACCTCGTGCACTTCGAGAGGAAGGTGAGAACGATCGTATCCGTCGGACCGTTCCGCTGCTTTGCGACAATGATCTCGGCCTTGCCCTTGTTCTGGGGGTTGTTCTTGTTGTAGACCTCGTCACGGTAAAGGAAGATGATCACGTCAGCGTCCTGCTCAATCGCACCTGATTCCCTGAGGTCCGCAAGGGTCGGCTTTTTTTCTCCTCTTTGCTCCACCGCCCTGTTGAGCTGACTGAGGGCGATGACCGGCACCTTCAGTTCCTTTGCGAGCCCCTTGAGTGAGCGCGATATCTCGGATATCTCCTGTTCTCTCCGTTCAAAACTGCCTCTGCCCCTCATGAGCTGGAGATAGTCGACCACCACGAGGCCTATCCCTCCATGTTCGACCTTGAGCCGCCTCGCCTTCGCCCTCATTTCGAGGACCGAGATGCCCGAGGAATCGTCGATGAAGATCGGGGCATCGGCAAGCCTTCCCGCGGCGCCCGTGAGTCTGCCCCAGTCTTCTTTCCGGATGAAGCCCTTTCGCACGCTGTTGGAATCGACCATCGCCTCGGCGCAGAGCATCCTCAGCGCGAGTTGCTCCTTGGACATTTCGAGGCTGAAGATCGCGACGGGTTCGCGCGTCTCAACGGCGACGTGCTGCGCGATATTGAGCCCCAGCGCGGTTTTTCCCATGGAAGGCCGCGCACCGACGACGATGAGATCGCCAGGCTGGAACCCGGTCGTCAGTTCATCGAGGTCGGGAAACCCCGAAGGGGTCCCGGTGATCGCCTCTTTCCTGTCATAGAGGTGCTCGATCATCTCGAAACTGCTCTTGATCACTTCCTTGAGGGTGTAGAAGGAGGTTTTGGTCCGCTTATCGGAGACATCGAAAATCGTCTTTTCCGCGAAATCGACAAGCTCCTCGGCTTGAAGGGCCGATTCATAGACCTTTGCCGCAATGTCCGTCGTCGACCTGAGAAGGCCCCTGACAAGGGATTTCTCCTTGATGATCTTTGAATGGTAGCGGATGTTTGCCGCGGTCGGGACCTGGGAGGCGATGGTCGAAAGATAGGTGACCCCGCCTATTGCTTCGAGTTCATTTTTTCTTTTCAGGGTGTCGCTGACGGTGATGAGATCGATCGCCTCATTCTTCTCATAGAGCTCGACCATGGTATTGAAGATCTTCCGGTGGGATTCTCTGTAGAAGTCTTCGGGGGAGATTATTTCGAGTGCCTTTGAAATGGCCTCGTTATCGAGAAGCACTGCGCCCAGGACAGACTGCTCCGCCTCAAGATTCTGAGGGGGAAGTCTGTCGAGGGCTACATCGGCGTTGTTCATTCCGCGACTACGTTTATCGTCACCTGCGGCGTCACGTCGGGATGGAGCTTGATGCCTGCGGTAAAGGTGCCGAGCCTCTTTATCGGCTCTTCGAGCATGATCTTCCTCTTGTCGATGTCAAACCCTTCCTTTTTCAGCGCCTCGGCGATGTCCATGGTCGTGATCGAACCGAAGAGCTTATCCTCTTCACCGGCCTTGGCGCTCATCGTGAGCGTGAGGCTCGCAAGCTTGTCGGCCAGGCCCTGGGCGGCGTTTCTCACCTTCTTCACGTGCTCCTCGATCTTCTTCTTCTCGAACTCCAGAGCCTTTATGTTCCTTGTGTTCGCCTCGACGCCGAGGTTTTTCGGTATGAGGTAATTCCGCGCATACCCGTCGGCAACGGTCACCACGCTGCCGGCATTCCCGAGACTCTTTACATCTTCCTTAAGGATTACTTTCATTCCAACGACCCCCTTGCGTGAAAAATAGTATTCGCCAAATCCTGTCTGTTTTGGTAATGGAAAATTATACCACAAACAGGGGGATTTGGGCTTTGGCGGCCCGGAGTGACCGGCCACAGGCTTATGGTATACTTTGAGAGAACACGAGGTTCTTTGTCTCCCCTGCGGGGAGAGAGGGAGGTAACCACGACTGAGAAACCGGATGTCACCGGCATCCAGGATGCGGTGCGAAAGAAATACGCTGACATCGCCGTTTCTGCCGAGGGCAAATTCAATTATCCTACAGGGAGAGACGGTGCACTTTCGCAGGGCTATGATCCCGAGGTCATCGGGAGCATGCCTGTTGAACTGATCGAATCCTTCTGCGGCGTCGGAAACCCTTTTACCCTCGGTCCGGTCAATCCTG
>DATJWU010000044.1:0-7003 GCA_035501055.1 Thermodesulfovibrionales bacterium | reverse complement strand
CAGGGAACGCACTGGTGAAGCGTTGAATGCCCGGAGAAACCTCTGCCAATTCACAAATTCCTCCGACGTTCACTTCTGAATGAACTCATCATTAATTCCTTTTCTTGAGGTGCGGCTTTCTTTAGGAAATCATGTGTATTCCAGATTCTCGCGACTGCAATGTAGTCGGTGTTAACGACACTGCATCCCTTTTCAACTATAGTATTGATTTCGGGGAGAAATGAGCGTCTGTCTGATCCAAACAAACTAAGCCTATTCTGTGGCCTGGTTACGCGATCGCTTCTCAGACTTCCCAGGCCTCTCGATGAGGACGCCCGAACCGGCTCAGGATCACTTATATCTTTCCTACGGGCGCGAGGTAAATGGTAAACTCCTCGGTGCCGTCAACACCGAGAAGGCTGTCCATGAGCTCCTGGTGGTAGGCGGCAACGGCACAGGTGCCCGCTCCAATGGCCTCGCACGCGAGATAAAGGTTCTGACAGACGTGGCCCGCATCAATAGCGATGACCTTGTGGGCAGCAGTGGCATAGCGCCACTCCATGCGATAAGGCACGGCAGTCCAGATGAAAGTCACCGGTGCGTCACTCAGAAAGTGCTGCCCCAGTGCAGCATTTGACACCTTCTCAGCAAGGTCCTCTTCCCCACGTTCAAACACAAGCTGGTGCTCAAGGGGACGGTAGCGATAAATACCCTGATCAAGGCCCGTGACATTCAGGACGCAAAGATAAGTTTCGAGGGCATGCCGGCAGCCGGCCGAAGGCACGGTGCGGAAAGCCGTCCCCGCGTCAACTTTCTTCCTAACCCCCTGCGTGGCCCAGAGGAGAAAGGAGAGTTCTTCCAGGGCAAGAGGCTCAGGCCGAAAGTGCCTGCGGCTCTTCCGGTTCTGTATTGCGGTCATCAGGTCCACTCCCGGGATGGAGCGCCACTTGTCCTTCTGGACGAGGTCAACCTTTTTCTGGTCCTCTGCGCAAGGCTTCTCGATTGGAGGGGGAGGCGTACCCGTGTTCTGGTCAGTGGTGGAAAAATCAATGGTCAGGCGCACACTGTCCTTAAGAAAATAGCGGCATAGTTCCACTTCCTTCTTTTTCATTCACGCACCCTTCCTATCTCCGCGCTGCTTCAGGCTGTTTCAGATATTCCTCCCCTGGCGCGAGAAGTCTCCAGCCTGCCGAGTCTTCCATCTTGTATATGTAACCCCTTTCTATTAACGCATCTATAGCATCATTAAACGTCTCATCGTCAATGTCCCGCCACAGATGTCTCTTGCTTGATACCAATTTGACGGATAGATAGTCATCTCTCTTAATCTTAAAGTACCGGAAGACTTCCATGATTTTTTTGGCTGTTGATGTCAGATCACTTATTGTCGATGATCTCGTAGACTCCATTTCTTCTTCTAAAGGATTACTTGTTCCGGTTTCACTCATCTTGGCTTTTCCTCTGGCTCTCCTGAGTCTACTCATTGATCAATCTCTCTTTCAGCAAAGATACATTTTTTTGAGATTCATTGTTCCTTATGGCTACGCAATGGCCTTCTTCGTTCCGACCAGGACGACCAGCCCCGAAACAGCCGGCGGGGAATGAGCGGCAAGAATGCAGAGGCAATCCGTATTGGCCCCTTCAGGCCCACTGAAAAGCCACAGGATCAATTATATGGGGCAAGGACATACGGTGGTAGGGTAGAAAAAGGAAACCGCACACCGCTATTATGTAAAGTAAGATACAATAACCCCTTGATATTATAAGGGTTTTATTGGTGGAGGCGGCGGGAATTGAACCCGCGTCCGAAAGCACTACTCTCAGGCTTCTACATGTGTATTCGGCCTTTTAAATCTCGGATGAAGAAGCGCCGGCAGAAGGGCTTTTCCTCATCCCATCCCCCTTTGTCTCGCCCCGGGTCCGGAGGAACTACCCAAGGCCAGCCTGCTGCTTGACGCTGTTTCTGAAACACAGGCAATCTCAGGACAGCGCGCTGCTTAATTAAGCAGCGAGTGCCAGTTCGTTATTGGCGTTTGTGTTTTGTTCCATCTTTTTGCGTGGTGATGGAGCCACGACATGCCACCTGAGCCTCATAACCCCCGTCGAGCCCTTTCGCCCCCGACTGAACGGCCTTTGGCCTGACTTTATTATACCACGAAACCTTCCTTATTAAACCGTCCCTAACGGCTTTTCATCGCCCTTTCGATCGTCCGTTTCGCCTCCCGCTCCTTTATCGACTCCCTCTTTTCATACACCTTTTTGCCCTTCGCGAGCCCTACCTCGACCTTCGCGTATGAGCCTTTGAAGTAGATCTTGAGCGGCACCATGGTATACCCTTTCTGGAGGGCCTTGCCCCGTATTCTCTCGATCTCTTCCTTGTGGAGAAGAAGCTTGCGCGTCCTGAGGGGCTCGTGGTTCATAATGTTTCCGTGCGAGTAAGGGCTGATGTGGCAGTTAAAGAGAAAAACTTCGTCATTCTTTATCAGCACGTAGCTGTCCTTCAGGTTTGCTTTCCCGTCCCGAAGCGACTTCACTTCAGTACCGGCAAGCTGGATGCCGGCTTCAACAGTCTCTTCAATGCTGTAGTCGTGGAATGCCTTCCTGTTCTGGCAGACAATTTTCATCCCTCATTGTAACATGCCCAGCCCCACAATCGGCCATAGGCAATGGGCTATAGGCGAGGGGCTCTGGGCTGTTGCCAATCACCTATTGCCTATCGCCGTCTTTCTCTTTTTCGGGCTGCTACGATACAGTTTATTATCTTTGTCCGTTCCTGTATAATTGATAATCAGAATTGTGGTTATGAAAAGCATCCATATGAAATCCATCCCAAGGATCCTGACGATCGCAAACCTGCTCCTTTTGCTTCTGTTGACGGTCTCTTTTCTTGTCCTCATTCGGGACGTGATTGCGACACGCTACACAAAGGTCGAAAAGGCCCCTTCTCGCCGGTCATCCGGCACTCCCTCGCCGTCATCGGCAAAACGGCCCCTTCAGGACTATGAAATCATCCTCAGGAGCGGTCCTTTTGGTCTGCCCTCATCTCCTCTCGTAGCGCTTTCCGGTTCGCAGGAGAAAGGGGTGTCCCAGGGGGACCTCACGCTTATCGGGACGATTGCAGGTCAGGAGAGCAGGAGTTTCGCCATATTCTCCGACAATGCGGGAAAGCAGGATATATACAAGGTCGGTGAGACAATCCCCGGGATCGGCAGACTCGATACGGTGCAGAGGGACAAGGTCACTATCCGGGGAACCGGCAGGTCCCTTGAGATCCCCATCGCAGACATTGTAAAGATCACTGAGGTCGCTCCCTCTCCCGGCATCGCGCGGTCGTCGGAATTCGCAAAGAGTGTCGGGGCAGGGGCCTACATCGTCGATCAGAAGAAGGTCCAGCAGGCGATAGAGAGCCCCAACCAGCTCATGACCGACGCAAGGCTCCAGCCGAACTTTGCCAACGGGAAGCAGGAGGGCTTCACGCTCCGCGAGGTGAGGCCCGGCGGCATTTATCAGAGTCTCGGAATGCAAAACGGTGATGTACTTTTACGAATTAACGATTATAATATTTCGAACCCTGAGAATGCCCTCCAGGCATTTACCGCCCTCAGGGGTATGGACAGGATCCAGCTCGACATCCTGAGGAACGGATCGAAGACAACGCTGACGTACCAGATACGATAAATGACAGGAGCGAGATTTGGCAGAGATGAGGTTCGACAGAGAATGAGCAGAAGGTCCTCGATTGTCAGCGCATTTTTTGTTTTTTTTGTGCTGCACGCCGTGTGCGCGCCCGTTTTCGCTGAGCAGAAGGAGGTGGTCACGAAGGACCAGAAGGTCACCTTCAATTTCGTCGATGTCGACCTGCCGGTGATCGCGAAGTTCATCAGTGAGGTGACAAAAAAGAATTTCATCTTCGATGAACGGGTGAAGGGGAAGATAACCATCATCGCGCCGTCGAAGCTGAGCATTGACGACGCCTTCAGCCTCTTCACCTCGGTGCTCGAACTGAAGGGTTTTACCGTCGTCCCCTCAGGCGTGAATGCCTACAAGATAGTCCCCTCTTCCGAAGCCAGGCAGAAGGGTCTGAGGATCGAAAGTGAAAGACAGACAAACAATGAGAGCTTCGTTGCACGCCTCATCCCCCTGAAGAATATCTCGGCTGACGAGGCACTGAAATTCTTCCAGCCCATGATTTCAAAGGACGGACAGATCTCCACCTTCGGCCCCGGCAACGTCCTCCTTGTCATCGACTCAGGCCTCAATGTGGAAAAGATTGTCTCCCTCGTCGAGAGCATCGATCAGCCGTCACTTATGGAAAGACCGGATATCGTCCTCCTCAGGTATGCGAACGCGGACAACATCGCCAGGATACTCAACAAAGGCATGCGCAAGGCCAGGGCGGGCCAGCAGCCGGGAACGCCCGAGGAATCAAAGGCGGTGGCCGATCAGCGTCTGAACGCAGTGATCCTCTTCGGCGACAAGGGGATGAGAGAATCGATGAAGTCCCTCATCACGCTCCTCGATACCCCTTCCCAGGAGGCGCAGGGCAGGATAAACGTCTTCTTCCTCGAAAACGCCGACGCCACGGACTTGGCGAAGATCCTCGAAACCATCATCCGGGGCGCTCAATCCCCGCGCCAACCCCAGCCGGGAGCAGCGCAGACGCCGACTCCCTTTGAGGCTGCCGGAGGGATCACGGTGACCGCGGACAAGGCCTCAAACTCTCTGGTCGTCGTTGCGTCGCCCGCGGATTACCAGAACCTTTACCAGGTCATCAGGCAGCTCGACAAACGGAGGAGACAGGTATATGTGGAAGCGATGATTGTCGAAGCGTCGGTGAATAAGTTGAGGGAGCTGGGCGCACAATGGAGGGCATCGGCTACAGTCGGGGGAAAACCTATTGCAATTGGCGGCTTTGGAACAATAGACAATGCGGCCATTCAGGGCATAGTCCAGGGGCTGCAGGGCGCCACCGTCGGCGGGTTGGGTAATTTCCTGACTATCCCTGTATCGACGGTTGATCAGACGACCGGCCTGCCGACCACGACAGTGCTTTCAATTCCCGGCTTTGCAGTCCTCTTCAACCTGAACGAGTTCAGGGATGTGGTCAATGTCCTTTCTACTCCCCAGATACTCACCTCGGACAACAGGGAGGCTGAAATTCTCGTCGGTCAGAATGTGCCGTTCATATCACAAAGCTCAACCACCACAGGAGTAGGCGTCACCACAACCGGTGCCTCGGTGCAAGGTATTGTCAATTCCATTGTGAGGCAGGATGTCGGCATCATATTGAAGATTACGCCCCAGATTACCGAAGGAGATCATGTGAAGCTGGACATTTACCTGGAGAATTCAAGTGTGGTGAATCAGTCCACTCAGATCACGGTCAGCGTGGGCCCTACCATCAACAAGCGCTCCACCAAGACCGCGGTTGTGGTGAAGGATAACCAGACCGTCGTTATCGGCGGGTTGCTCCAGGACACCACTGAGGATCAGATAACAAAAGTGCCGTTGCTCGGGGATATCCCGTTTCTCGGACAACTCTTCCAGTCAAAGACTACTTCGAGGCAGAAGACGAACCTGATTGTCTTTCTCAATCCCCATGTCATTAAGGAAGCCGAGAGGCTCGGAGCGATAACGAAGCAGAAAGAGAAGGAGTTTGCGGTGGCTGCGCAACGATATGCAGAAGGAGAGCTTTTGATTAAGTTTAAGGAGGGCGTGAGTCCTGATGAGGCGGGGGCGATCATCTCCGGGAAAGGCTCATCCTTGATCGAGGTCATTGACCAGGTGTACCATGTAAGGCTTCCTAAAGGGAAGGAAGTGGAAGAAGCGGTCAAGGAATTTTCCGCCCTTCCCCAGGTCGAGTACGCGGAGCCGAACTACATCATCAGAATGCAAAATGCAAAGTGAAAAAGTCCGCTTGTGAAGAAACTTTATTTGCAAGCCATGAGCCTCATTTATCTTGTCATTCCGGCTTGTCCGGAATCTTTCCCTGTTTCAGAAAGATTCCCGACCTGCCTACCGGACAGGCAGGCGCGCTGCGCTTGCGGGAATGACAGGTTCTCTATCGCATTGACGTAATCGATGGAAACCATTGAGACGATAAAAGACGAAGATATCGACAGCACGCTGCTGAAGGACATCCCCCTTTCTTTCGCAAAGAACAACCTCGTGATGCCCTTGCGGAGCGAAGACGGCTTTCTCAGGGCAGCGGTTGCGGGTGACAGGGGAATGCTCGCCCTTCTTGAAATGGCAAAGAGATACGGCCTCAAACCGGCTCCGGTGAGGACAGACCAGGACACGATCATCAACGCGATCAACAGGGTCTACGGTCAAATGGGCACGGCCCAGGAGGTCATGGAAGGCATCGCCGGGGAAGACCTTTCCTCGGTTGCAACCGAATTCGAGTCTCCGAAGGACCTCCTCGAACTGACCGAGGAGGCGCCGATCATACGTCTTCTCAATGCCCTGCTCCAGCAGGCGGTCAAGGAGAACGCCAGCGACATCCATATCGAGCCCTACGAGAAAGAACTCGATGTGAGGATGAGGATAGACGGCATCCTCCGCAGGGTCCTTGCACCGCCGAAGATCATACAGGATGCGCTCCTCAGCAGGGTGAAGATCATGGCGAATCTCGACATCGGAGAAAAGAGGCTCCCCCAGGATGGACGCATACGTCTGCTCATCGGCGGAAGGGATATCGACATCAGGGTTTCGATCGTCCCGACCGCCCTTGGCGAGCGGGCGGTCCTCCGTCTCCTCGACAGAAAGCAGGGCCTGAAGGGCCTTTATGAAGTCGGTCTCGACGGGAATGATGAAAAGCGGCTCGAAGAGTTTCTCACCGGATCACACGGCATCATCCTCGTGACCGGCCCGACAGGGAGCGGCAAGACGACCACGCTTTACGCGGCGCTCAACAGGATCCATACGGAGGAGAAGAACATCATCACCGTGGAAGACCCCGTGGAGTACTCCCTCAAGGGCATCGGCCAGATCCATGTGAACCCGAAGATAGGGCTCACCTTCG
>DATJWU010000043.1:0-2377 GCA_035501055.1 Thermodesulfovibrionales bacterium | reverse complement strand
ACCGGCCGATTGACGCGATAAAGCATGCCGACTTTCTCATCGACAGGATGAGCGATCTGATTCCTCTCATAAAGAAATTGGAAGGGGATGAAGGAGGCGATACAGGTCAATAGCACCTGTCACACGCGGCAGGAACAGGGCGCACGACTTTCCGGACCCTTTTTCTTTAGGCAGCCTGCCTGGCTGCGATTGCGCCTGTTCAGGTTGACCCCTGGCCCGCGGCGCAGACAAAGCAGTGCCCTCCGGTGACGATCCTCCTCGTGGAAAGCGTGTCATAATCGAATCTGCTGAGGTGGGGCAGCGCTGCACCCGTGTCTGCGGTGAGCCCCCTGACCTGATTGAAGTCGCAATCATAAAGGGTGCCGTCCCATCCCACGCTCAACAAAGACCTGCACATCAGGTGATCGAGGGTTCCCGGATTGAATGCCTTCTCCATCATGGCCATGTAGTGTTCGTAGGTGTGTGTGCGGAGCAGGAAATCCCCGAAGCGTCCCAGAGGCATATTCGCGAAGGCGTAGAGCCGGTCAAAGACAATATCGAATGCTGAAAGGAGTTCCCCGCGGTACTGTTCCTCCAATGCTGCCTGGGAAGGAGGCAGGAAAGCGCCGGGCGGATTGTACACGAGGTGGAGTTGCCTCGCATCCCCGCCGCCTCCGTATCCGAGATCGTTCAACCTCCTTAAGGAGGCGATGCTCTTCCCGAAGGCGCCCTCTCCCCTCACCCTGTCTACACTCGCTGCCGTATAGTGGGGAAGGGAGGCGATGATGTCCACGTCATGATCGCGATAGAACTCGGGGAGGTCCTCCATTCCCCGCTCGAAGAAAACCGTGAGGTTGGTCCGCACTATGATCTTTTTTCCCGTTGATTTCGCCTGCCGGACGAGGCGCCTGAAGGAAGGGTTCAGCTCGGGAGCGCCGCCTGTCAGGTCGAGTGTGTCTATGTCATGGGCCTTCAGTACCGACACCGCCATCTCCGCGGTCTCCCTGTCCATCGATTCCTTCCGGTCGGGGCCGGCGCTGACGTGGCAGTGTTTACATGCCATCGTGCAGCGATACCCGAGATTCAGCTGAAGGGTTTTGAGGCCGCAGGCGGTGAGAGGCTTCGACTGCGCCGCAAGGACTCTCTCTCCGAAGGTATTCATCAGCCCTTCTACAGTAACGTCCGTTCCGCGGTATTGTGCGCCTGAATGCCGTGGATGAGCGAGGCGCCGCCCCTGATCGCCGAAGCGACATGCACCGCTTCGGTGACGTGTTCAAGGCCCATGCCCTCCTTGAAACACTCCTGCGTGTAGGCGTCGATGCAGTAAGGGCATTGTATCGCGTGGGCCACCGCGACCCCTATCAGGACCTTCTCCCGCTTCGAAACCAGGCCCGGTTCGAGGGCTGTCATATACCAGTCCATAAATTTCCGGAAGAGATCGGGAGCGTGCTTTCCGATTTCGCCGAACCTCCCGAGGTCTTCATCACGGTAATAGCTTTCCATACTCAACTCCTCCTTAAAAAAATCTCTCTTCTTACACGAGTATATTCTATCTCATTTCTTATGGATTAATAACGACAAGTCGTGATTCTGATATTATAGAGGATGGAGATTACCCTTGACACCATCCGGGATATAGAGCTGTATCAGTCGAAAAAAGGCTACCGGTTTTCGGTCGATGCCCTCCTCCTCTATTCTTTTGTGAACCTCTCTGCGGCGAAGAGGATTGCGGACTTCGGCGCAGGATCGGGGATAATCGGGATACTGCTCGCGAAGAAGTATCCCGGTGCCCGCGTCGTTCTTCTCGAACTCCAGGACTCGCTTCTGAGACTTGCGGAAATGAATGTGAGGCATAACCACCTCGGGGAGAGGGTCGAGGTGATCGGATGCGACATCGGGACCCTCGCAGAAAAGGGCCGTGCGCAGAAGATACTCTCTGAAGGGCCGTACGATGTCGTGGTTGCGAACCCTCCCTTCAGGAGACCGAAGACCGGTCTCATCAGCCCGGGAGAAGAGCGGGCGATCGCGCGGCACGAGATAAGGCTCAAAATCCATGAACTCGTGAACGCAGCAGCCGTCCTGCTGAGGCCCCGGGGCAGGCTCTTTCTCATTTATCATCCCGAAAGACTTGCCGAGCTCACGGATGCCCTGAGACCGGCGAGGATGGAGATGAAGCGCCTTCGGTGTGTGCACTCGCAGTCATCTTCTGAGGCGAAGATGGTCCTCGTGGAGGCGGTGAGGGAAGGCAGGCCGGGTTTAAAGGTCGAACGACCCTGCATCCTCTATGACCGCGAAGGTCAGTACAGCGCCGAACTCCGTGAACTCTGTTCGGGGAGATAAATAAACCTGATTCCGGACTTTTTTGCGGGTGTTATCCCCCTCTTAAGATAAGAGGGGG
>DATJWU010000042.1:0-2583 GCA_035501055.1 Thermodesulfovibrionales bacterium | reverse complement strand
GAAGGTTGTCCTCCACAGCCCCCCGGTAAATGAAATCGGTCCCGGAATTGTCGGATGCGTGGCCGGTATGGAGTGTCGCATAATTCCCGCCGAGGACCACAGGGACATCTCCGGCGACCTCCCTTATGACCTCCACCGCCTTCTGGACGCCAGGATACCAATAAGTCATGACCGACGTTATCAGGACAATGTCAAAGGGCATGGAGGCCCTGACCTTCTCCCTGAACTCGCCGACGCTGATTCCGTATCTCTTGTACTGTCGCGGCACCTCTTTCAACACCTCCGGCTTGTCGACGACCTCGGTCCTGAATTTTCCGGTGCCGTATCTCTTCGGGACAAGGGAATCGGTGCAGTCTATAAAGGAAATTTCCGCGTTAAAGGCGCTGAGATATTCGGCAACCCGAAGGAGGCCAAGGGGGCTTGCCCAGAGGCCGTAGGCAGCGAAGTCGTAAATCCATGGGTTCACCAGAAGTATCCTGAGTTTCACTTCCGCCCTTTCAGTTTTTCCGGTTTAAAGGTATAGTACAGGGTAACAGTTTTCCTCAAAAGAGTGGTGGAGACGCAGCATGACCGGAACCCTTTCAACGGAGCTATACAGAAGATTTTTCTGGGCGGGGCTCTTCCTGCTCCTGGTCTTCCTCCTCGGGACAACGGGTTACTGGTTTATCGCGGGCACGCGACAGTCGCTCATCGACTGCCTCTACATGACCTTCATCACGGTGAGTACCATAGGGTACGGCGAGATCATCGATATGTCCCACAACCCCGGAGGCCGGGTCTTCACGATGTTCATCGCCCTTTCCGGCATAGGGGTCATTACGTATATTCTTTCGAACTTCACCGCCTTTATTGTCGAAGGCCAGCTCAAAGAGGTATTCCGGAGGAGGAAAATGGACAAGGAGATCGGGAAACTGAGGGATCATTTCATCGTCTGCGGCGCCGAGGGAGCGGGGTTTTATGTGATCAACGAACTGGTCGAGACGAAGAGGCCCTATGTGGTGGTCGACGCAGAGAGAAAGAAGATCGAAAAACTCCTCGAGGCGTTTCCGGAACCCGTCTTTCTTGAAGGAGATGCTACGGAGAGCAGCACTCTTGTTGAGGCGGGGATCGGCCAGGCAAAGGGACTCTTTGCAGTGACGACCGATGACAACCAGAACCTCGTCATAAGCCTCACCGCAAAGCAGGTCAGCCCGAATGTAAGGGTAGTCGCGCGCTGTCAGGATCTCAGGAACGTCGGAAAGATCAAGAAGGCCGGGGCCGACGCCGTGGTATCACCCACCTATATCGGCGGCCTGCGGATGGCCTCCGAGATGGTCCGCCCTGCCGTCGCGACATTTCTCGACACGATGCTGAGGGACAAGGAAAAGCGGTTCAGGATCGAGGAAATCCCTCTTGCCGCCTCGTTCGGCGGGAAAACGGTCTCTGCCCTCCAGCTGCGAAGATACCGGAATACCCTGCTCATGGCGGTCAAGACAAAAGGAGACCTCGTCTATAATCCGGACGATGATTATCTTCTGAAGCCGGAGGACGTCCTGATTTTGATGACGACGCCTGAAGAACGCAGTGCACTCGAAAGAGAGTTGGGGTAACGTTTTATCGTTGCAGACGGCGGAAAGACAGCCATGGCTCGAAGCCTTGTATATGCGATGAGATTCCGATAATGAGGCATCCCGGCGATATTTCCGAGAGTGTTATTCCTCATTGAGGAAACGACGATACTCGGCAACCTTGGGAGTATCGCGATACAAGGCTTCTCCCCACACCTGCCTTTCCGGTCAGGATAGGTTTTTGCAACTATACGGGTAATTTTCGCCTCGCGAGGTTTGGGGGAGAGCATCGACAGATATGGGATACTACGAATTTACCATTGGGGCGCCTGAGGAATCGAAAGACGCGCTTTCGGCGAAGATGTCCGAGATGGGATGCCTCGGTTCCTACGAAAAAGCAGGCAATTTGATCGCCTATTTCCCTGACCGCCTTGACATCATAAACCTAAGGGATGAACTCAATGCCTTCAGGTCCGTCCTGAAAGATTCCGGACTCCCTCACGAAATTTCTTTCGATTATCTCTTTATCTCCGAACGTGATTGGAACGAATCATGGAAGAAGAGGTTTCTTCCTATCGAGGTCGGCGAGAATCTCTCGATCGTGCCCCCGTGGGATGAAGAAGTGACCGCGCGCATGAGACTCGTGATCGACCCCGGGATGGCCTTCGGCACAGGCCACCACGAGACGACGATGAGGTGCCTCACGATCATGGAGAAGTATGCAAAGGATGCAGCTTCCGCGGCCGTCCTATCCTCTCAAGACCGTTTCCTCGACGTTGGGACGGGGACGGGGATCCTTGCCATTGCAGCCTCGAAGCTCGGCTTCCGGGAAGTGGTCGGCGTCGATACCGACCCTCTCGCGGTCGATGCGGCAACACGGAATGCTGCATTGAACGAGCTCACGAACGTGACGATAAGAGAGGGAGAGATAACGGCGGTCGAAGATGCCGCGGATCTGATCGCGGCGAATCTCATATCCGAAATACTGATTCGCATCGCCCCTGAAATCTCCCGCCGCCTGAATCCTTCAGGAGTC
>DATJWU010000041.1:0-3424 GCA_035501055.1 Thermodesulfovibrionales bacterium | reverse complement strand
TACAGAAGAATCTGCGTTTTTTTGCCATTCGTTCCATTACGGACAGACGCGACGAGGAGATTCCTTATGAGTTGCTGGACGTTTCTGACGAATCGGGGAGATACCGTCCAGGCCGTGCCCTCTGGCTGCTTCTCTCCAATCCGCGACTTATACCGGAGAGTATAAAACTCGGAATACATGCCCGAACTGCGGGGAACAGTCTGTGGGAGGCAGTGCGCTGCCTTATTGAGGCATTGTAATCGGTGGCAGTCTTACGTGCTCTGTCGCGCGAGCATTACGTGAATCCCGATGAAGGTTTTAATCAGTCCGTGCAGAATCCGTCTTATTGGGACAGGTCGTCTGCTGGTTTCTGAAGGCGAGGATTTCCTGGGCCAAATCCGCCGCCTTTTTTGCTGCGTCCAGTATCAGGTCCACATAGTGCCGCGAACGGCTGTCTCCTTCCAGGTCCATCTTCAGAATTTCGCTGTAACCCATTATCGCCGTCAGCATATTATTGAAGTCATGCCCGATCTCTCCCGCGAGCCGCCCTGTCACTTCCAGCTTCCGCGCGAGGGCCTCGGCCTGCATCTGGCACAGGTCTTTCATCTCTGCCAGCGGCTGGTGAGGTACCGCGAGGCTGTCTGTCTCGTATTCGTGTAGTACCTCCTTGACGATAGAGAAAAAATCATCGGGGTCCATCGGCTTTACGAGAAACCGTGAAGCGCCGAGTGCCATGGCAAGTTTCTCGTCCCTCTGATCCACAAAGGTCGCTGTATAGAAAATAAAGGGGATGGCACGAAGGTGCTCATCCGTCTTTATCCTGCGACAAAGTTCGAAACCGTTCATTACGGGCATCAGTATGTCGGAAATGATCAGGTCAGGTCGCCATTGGGAGGTTCTTTCCAGGGCAGCGCCGCCGTTGACTGCGGTCTCGACGTCATAGTGTTGTGCCCGTAATGCGCGCTCAAGGAAAACCCTTGAGTTTTCGTCGTCGTCTACGACCAATATCTTCACAAGAGTTCTCCTGTCAGACAAAGTCCGATACCTGTGCTCCTCCCCTTGAAGCGTCAGGCACGCTCCTGCAACTGCTCTCCATGGCTTCATTATATCATTGTTTCCCTGAACGAACAAAAGGTGAATGAAGAGAGGTATCGGTGATGCTGTGGCTTGTCCGACCGGAGGCCGGCGCAGGGAAAAGGCAAGCCCGGAAAAACCGGGAAAGACAGAGGGATTTATGAAACTGAGCGCTCCTGAGGGGAAAAGCGGTGTTTCTTTCCTTTCCTGTTTCTTCGTTTCGGTGTTCCCGAGCGGAGCTCTTTACACGGTCTTTGTGTTATCCGGGCGTTCGATATATATTTAAGTAAGGAGGATGAAAAAAAGACAGAAGTTCTCTCTGCGGCACCCCGGGGCCCACGCGAGCCGGGGCAACACACAGACGAGGGAGCCAGAGGATGAACGTGGTGAGCACGCCCCGGGGCCGTGAAAGGCGAGGGGAAGCCTAAGCGTCTATCGAGGCGCCCACAGGAGCAAAGCCCCCAATGGCTCGTGAAAACCCGGGGATGCGGCGGAGGAAAAAACGGAAGAAATACATATGAGCCTTGCGAAAAGGGGGGCATACCATGACGAGCATGATCATTACGGTTGACTTAGGACACTTCAAGGCGTATAGAGTGACCACAGATTCTGCGGTGAGCCCCAGGACCGATCTGGTCGAAATGCATGATATCTTCGAGGGACATGGCAAACTTTCAGAAAGACTGTCTGATTCCGCGGGAAGGTTCAGGGGAGGAGGCGGAAAGGACGAATTTGCGAAGGGCTACGGTGAACCCCACAATCTTGAATCGGAAATCAGCAGGAGAGTGATGAAGACGATTGCGACGGATATCAACAGACTCGTAAAACGGGAAGGGTGCGAGAGCTGGTATTTTGCAGCCGGCGACAAAATCAATAGAGGCATCATCGAAAAACTTGACCCGGAGGTGAAATCCAGATTAAGAAAGAATATGCCGGCCGATTTAACAAAGGTCCGGAAGTCTGAAATACTGGATCACTTCAAATAGCGGGAAAGTCTGCACTATAAGGTTGCCACGAGCATGGAGAGCGAGGGATATTCGGTTCCCAGTGTGGAGAGGTCATCCTTGAGGAGCAAGAGTCCTTCCCCCACGTGGTTGAGAAAGAATTTCTTGCTCTTCACTTCCGAAAGAAAGGCATAGGCCCCGAGGGCCTGCATATGTCTCTGAAGCCTGCAGGGCAGCAGGGAGGCCGCAAAGGCTTCTTCATCGAAGAGGTTTTTCGCCTTCTTTTTCTTCATCCCGTCAATGTAATAGCGAATGAGTCTTGTCCTCGCCGCCTCTTCAATGCGGTAATAAGGGTCCCAGAGCAGCGATGCAAGGTCGTATGCCGGAGGCCCCTGCCTTGCCCCCTGGTAGTCGATCAGTCTGGGGGTGCCTTCTGAGATCATGATATTCTGCGACTGGAAGTCTCTGTGGATCACGGTCTTCGGGAAGGAATCGACCAGGACCGCAAGTCTGTGGAATTCTTCCTGCAGCGCCGGGGGGTCCTTGGGCGTCACCCCCCTCAGTTCTCCTACAAAGCGTTCGATGAAATACGCGGTCTCCCACCGCAAATGGTCGTAGTCGAATACCCTTTCCCGCAGCAAGGGGCATTCCGAAAGATGGTCAGTCAGGCCCCCATGGATCATCACGGCGATGTCGATGACTTTTCTGTAGAAGGACTCTTGCTCGTCCGGAGAGCGGCGGCATTTGAGCCAGCTGTACAGCGAGAGGTCCCCAAGGTCTTCGAGAAGGGCCTCCCTTTCTTGGGGCTCTACTCCCAGGAGCTCCGGTACCGGGATGTCGTATTTTCCGAAAAAGCGTGTGTAGGCCACATGGCGCTCAAAATCCGGGTCGTCCCGGTCGAAGCGTACATGCACGGCGGACCTCGTCCCTTCTCTCACCCGTGAATACTTTCTGCCTGAGCCCCCCGTACCGATGGGAACGCCCGCAGCCGTATCGGATTGGCCAAGTATCTCGCGCTCATCGAGGGGGACAACGAAATCAGGACCGATGAGGCAATTTTCGCAGGATGCGTTTCCCTCGAATCGACCCCCTGGCAGGATGATGCAATTTCTTACCGCAGCGCCCGTGCCTAAAGAGGAAGCCTCCTCCATTACCACAAAACCGTCCAGCGCAGCATTCCGGCATCCGCGCGCGGTCGGGTCGATATGGACAGTTTCGCCCTCCTGCCTCAGCGTCCGGAAGACCGCGGCCGCGTATGAAGAGGGGGTGCCGATATCGTTCCAGTATGAGGTGCTGAAGTCGACCGTCCCGACAGGACAGCCTGCAGCGACCGCGGCGAGCCATGCATCGACCACCGATGAGGCGCCTTCAGGAAGGAATCCAAGAAACGCAGGATCATAGACTGCAATCCCGGTGAAGGCCGCACG
>DATJWU010000040.1:0-5774 GCA_035501055.1 Thermodesulfovibrionales bacterium | reverse complement strand
GAGGAGATCGGCAGACTCTACGAGATGAACTACAAGGGCACAAGAGTACTGTTCAATTTCGGCGCCTCAGGCGACCTTATGCGTCAGATCGAAGGAGGTGCGCCTGTCGATGTCTTTGCGTCTGCGGCGCAGAAGGATATGGACGAGGCGGAAAAGAAAGGGCTCATCCTTTCCGGATCGAGAAGCGATTTTGCCGCCAATGCCGTGGTGCTCGTGGCTCCCGCAGCTGCAAGAACGCCGATAAAGTCCTTCAGGGATCTCGCGACGAACAGCGTAAGAAAGATCGCCGTGGGAAACCCCCAAACGGTGCCTGCGGGGAGATATGCCGAGGAGGTTTTTCGCTATTACAAAATGTTTGATACGATAAAGGAAAGACTCATCCTCACCGAAAACGTGCGCCAGGCTCTGGATTATGTCGCGCGCGGAGAAGTCGACGCCGGCGTTGTCTATGCGACTGATGCGATGACCGCACCGAAAGAGGTGAGTATCGTGGCAACCGCTCCCGAGCAGAGTCACAAGCCTGTGGTCTATCCCATAGCGGTGGTGAAAGGCACAAAAAACGGGGCGGCTGCGCAGGACTTCGTCGCGCTTGTTCTGTCGCCCGGCGGGCAGAGGATTCTCGAAAAGTATGGCTTCAAAAAACGATAAGGATGAAGGGGAGAGATGACCATGGACACCGGCGCGTTTTTTTCGATGAGGCTCTCGCTTCAGGTGGCAGCGGTTGCAACGTTCTTTGTGGTCCTTGCGGGAACCGCCATTGCCTATTTCCTGGCGCGAAAGGAGTTCCCGGGGCGAGAACTGCTTGATACGGTCTTCACGCTGCCCCTTGTGCTCCCTCCGACGGTGACCGGCTACTACCTGATCGTCGTCTTCGGAAGGAACGGCTCCATCGGCAGGACGATTTATGAACGGACGGGGTTTACGGTCATGTTTACGTGGTATGCAGCCGCCCTTGCGTCCTTTGTGGTAGCCCTTCCGCTTATGATCAAGACCGCGAGGGCCGCGATAGAATCAGTGGACAGGAACCTTATCAACGCCGCGTACACCCTGGGACACGGAGAGCTCTCTACCGCATTCACCGTAATCATCCCTCTCGCAAAGAGAGGCATCATCGCCGGCACCGTACTTTCCTATGCACGGGCCATGGGAGAGTTCGGAGCGACCCTGATGCTGGCAGGAAACATCCCCGGCAAGACAGACACCATGCCGCTCGCCATCTACAGCCTTGCAGGCAGCGGCGAGTGGACAAAGGCTCACGCAATGGTCGTCCTGCTCACGGTCATGTCCGGCTTCTTTCTCTATCTCGCGAATACGTATACGAAGCGGAGCGTATGATGGGACTCTCGGTGAGACTGAAAAAGAAGGTCAACGGTTTCAGCCTCGATGTCGCGTGGGAGATCGGCAACGAGCTTGCGGTCCTCTTTGGCCATTCAGGGTCCGGCAAATCGATGACGCTGCAAATGATCACGGGCCTTATGGGGCCCGATGAAGGCATGGTCTGCTCAGAAGAGAGGACCTACTTTGACAGTGCAGAAGGGGTCGACACCCCGCCGCAGGCCCGCTCCTTCGGCTATGTGTTTCAGGATCCGGCCTTATTCCCTCATATGACCATTATGAAGAACATTCTTTTCGGCGCGCCGGAGGTGCCAAAAAAGGAAAGGCTCTCCAGGGCTCAGGAATTGATAGAGGCCTTCAAACTCACCGGTATTGAACGCCGCTGTCCCTCCGAAATATCGGGAGGCCAGAGGCAGAGGGTTGCCTTTGCACGAGCGCTTATCCGTCATCCGGACCTCCTCTTGCTTGATGAACCTTTCTCAGCCCTGGATCAGCCCCTCCGGATAGAAATGAGGTATCTTCTTAAGGAGATAAGAAGGAGGTTCGAGATACCCGTCATCCTTGTGACCCACGATTGCAATGAAGCCGCCTTTCTCGCGGACAGGGTTATCGTGTACGCTCACGGAACGGTCGTGCAAAGCGGCTCGTGGGAACAGGTATCGGCCCAGCCTGCAAACCCTGAGGTGGAGATGCTCGTCAGGCCTGAAGTGTCCTCGCCGCAGGCCCGTGAGATGTTCAACTCCTTCTGTAGAACCTGGAGCCAAGTGAGCAGGACGGGGGAAATTGCTCCTCCACGCGCAAATCAATATGGTCGTGCGGGCAGTGGCGCATGAAGAACAAAGTCTACCTCATCGATGTGACCAACAGGGATGGCGTCCAGACATCGCGCATTTTGCTCCCGAAACTTTCAAAGACGATGCTGAACCTGTACCTCGATGAGATGGGGGTTTATCAGAGCGAGATCGGTTTCCCCACACTGAAACATGAGGTAGAGTATATCAACGCGAACCTCGAGCTTGCGAAGGCTGGCGGCATCAGGAGACTGCGTCTCGAGGGGTGGTGCAGAGCGTTGCCCGAGGACGTTGAGCTCTCCTTCAGGAACTGCCCGGATCTGCAGCATCTCAATATCTCTGTGTCGACGTCTGACATCATGATACAGGGAAAATTCCAGGGCAGAAAGACATGGGAAAACGTCGTGGAATCGATGTGCAAGTCCGTGAAGGCCGCGAAGCAGCGGGGAGCGGTGACGGTGGGGGTGAATGCAGAGGACGCCTCCAGGACCGGGGTGGAAAGGCTCATTGAGTTTGCGTTGGCAGGGAAAGAGGCAGGCGCAGACCGGGTGAGGTACTGCGATACTCTTGGGGTTGATGATCCCCTTACGCTCTATGAAAGGATAAAAGCGCTTGCGCCGGCTGCGAAGATTCCCATCGAAATGCATTGCCACAATGACCTCGGCATGGCAGAGGCGGTCTCCCTCGCAGGCGCCCAGGGCGCGATCGAAAGCGGGGTGGACTCCTACATCAACACGACCGTTAACGGGTACGGGGAGCGTGCCGGGAATTGCGACCTGGTAACCACAATACTCGCGCTTAAGTTCTCTCACACCCTGGCGGGTAAGGTCCCCCTCGATGAGCAGCTCAATCTTAAGACCGCCTGGAAAATTGCGAGGTATGCATCCTATGCGTTTAATATCCCCATACCCATGAACCAGCCGGGCGTGGGCGCCAATGCCTTTGCCCATGAATCGGGGATCCATGCCGACGGTGCCCTTAAGGACAGGAGAAGTTATGAACTCTATGATCCCGAAGACGTGGGCAGGGGGGAGCCCGAGCTGCTCGAGACCGGAAGGATTATCACGACAGGCGAATACGGCGGCATAAAGGGGTTCAGACATGTGTGCGACACGCTCGGCATAAGCTTCCCCAGCGACGACGAAGCACGAAGGATTCTCGAGCTCGTCCAGCACGCCAACCTCCACACCCAGAAGGCCCTGACCGATGACGAGCTGCGCTTTATCGCGACCTATCCCGAGATTGTGCGAAAGATTCTGGTGGTCCGGCCATAGACTTCAAGGGGTCCGGCAAGGAAGCGCATGCCCGCTCATTCTCGCCCACCGCGGCGAGCTGTGAGGTATTTTGTCTGAAAACATTCTGTTTTTTTACCGACAAAATAAAACCGCTCGCACACACTTCCTTGCCTTCCTGTCCGCAGCGTATGGAAGACCAGACGGAAGTGCCGACTTGAACCCGGGCGCAAGGCATGGCAGAATAACAGGTATGGAAAGAGCCTTGTCCGTGGATGGATATAAGAGCCGCGAGGAGTTCGAAAAGGAGCTGAAGGAGATGCAGCGGAAGTTCCTCGAACTCGAAACGTGTCACCTCGACGCTCAGAACGCGCAGAAGAGATACGAGCAGCTCCTCCAGTCCGCGCCGGACGCGATGATCTTTGTGAATAAGGAGGCGAAGATCGTCCGCATAAACGCTCAGCTCGGAAGCCTCTTCGGCTACACGGAAGAAGAGCTTATCGGCCGGGACCTCGCTGATCTTATACCGGAGCGCTATCGCGGCCGCCATCATGAAAACGTGGCGCGATATTTCGCGCAGCCACGCCTGCGACCGATGGGTTCGAACCTTGTGATCTACGGCCTCAGAAAGGACGGATCTGAAGTCCCCGTGGATATAAGCCTCAGTCCCCTCGAGATCGAGGGCGAGATATGCGCGGTTGCTGCGGTCAGAGATATAACCGAGCGAAAGAAATCCGAGGAAGAGAAGCAGCGTCTCCGGGAGCAACTTGCCCAGGCCGAAAAGCTCTCCGCGCTCGGGCGGATCGCGGCGAATGTCGCCGACGAGATCAGGAATCCCCTTACTTCCGTCGGAGGCTTCGCCCGAAGGCTCCACAAGATAGCGGACAGCGAGAAGGAGAAGGAATACGCCGCGTTCATTATCTCCGAGGTCGAACGAATCGAGGGCCTCCTTAAGGACATCATCGCGTTTTCACGTTCGAGGAGTCCCTTCATGGAAGATCATGATATTCACGAAGTACTCGACGAGACGCTGAAGCCCTGGGAAGAAAAACTCCTGCAGCAGTCTGTCACGGTACAGAAGGAATACCGGCACAATGCCCTCGTGCGCGTCGACCGCGCGCAGCTCAGTGAGGCGATCGATGGGCTCGTGGCAAACGCGGCCGCCGCGATGCCGGGGGGCGGCATCCTGTCTGTTCTTACGAGCCGGGAAATGGTCAATGGGGTGCCCTATGTCCTGATCAGGATTCAGGACACGGGGGAAGGCATCGCCGCCGAAAACCTCGGGAAGGTCTTTGAACCTTTCTTCACGACCAGGATATCGCCGAGAGGTTCGGGCCTCGGCCTCTCGGTGGCGAAGAAGATTATAGAAGAAGAGGGAGGCACGATCAGGATCGAGAGCGTGAAAGGCGCCGGTACTTCGGTCACGCTCCGCTTCCCGGACGTCCGGCCCGCGTAATCCTGCCTCACGCAGGGAGAATCGCGGCGCTCAAAGGATGGTATGAGGCAAAAGCAAATTCACGATTCAGTGAGTCATACCGCCGGCGCAGCCGGCATCCGCTGCTTCATGGATGTGGTGGCAAAGGAGGCTGAAAAGTATGCTGCGGATCACACCTCTCCCCTGTCGGCGCTCCTTGAGGAGATCGAAGATTTTACCCTCACGCAGACACCCTATCCCGGCATGCTCACCGGACGGCTCGAAGGCCGCTTCCTGCAGTTTGCGATCGGACTCTCGGGTGCGCAGCGGATCGTCGACATAGGCACCTTCACCGGTTACTCCGCCCTTGCCATGGCCGAGGTCCTGCCCGATGACGGCAGAGTCGTGACTATTGAGAATAACCCCGGTCACGCCGGGATCGCCCGGAATTTCTTTGACCGGAGCCCCCACGGCTTCAAGATCACCCTGCAGGTGGGGGAGGCCCTCGAAATCCTCGGGACGCTGCCGGATGAGCAGACCGATCTCGTGTTCATCGACGCCGATAAGCAAAGCTACCGCGCCTATTACCGGGAAGCGATGAGGATTGTGCGCGCCGGCGGCCTGATACTTGCGGACAATGCCCTCTGGTACGGCAGGGTCTTCAATCCGAAGGACGATGACAGCCGCGCGGTAGCAGCCTTCAACGAAGTGGTGAACGCCGACGAACGGGTCGAAAAGCTTTTTCTTACCATCCGCGACGGGGTCTATTTAATACGAAAACGCGCGAGCGTTGGAAAAACGAAAGGCCCCGGGCGGTGAGGAAAGGTGCATCCATCCGGACGAAAGGTGGATCATCCCTGATTGCGCGGTCGGGTTTTTTCGTCGCGGTGACCGCAGGTCTTGCCGCACTCCTCTCTGGCCTCGGCTCGAGGTCCGGGCTCTGGGATTACCGGACCGGCATCTCAGTGCTGCGATGGGCCTCCTATGGAGGGATCTCGGGGG
>DATJWU010000039.1:0-2725 GCA_035501055.1 Thermodesulfovibrionales bacterium | reverse complement strand
TCGATGCCTCCCGCGCCCTTCAGCCCGGCGAGGCGACGGTCCTCCAGTGGCTGCTCCGGGAGACCTTCGAACCGGAGTATTTTTCATCGGAGAGCTTTTTGGAGGAAGGTACTCGGCACTCAACACTCAGCACTCAACAGTATCTTCTTGAAGTCGGTCCCCGCATGAACTTCACGACCGCCTGGTCAACGAATGCAGTTTCCGTCTGTCACGCCTGCGGTCTTACGCAGGTGAGGCGCATTGAACGGTCGCGGAGATATAAGTTCATTTTCAGAAAAGAGGCGTTGCTCAACGCGAAACAGCCCGGTGATTTTTACTCGTTGCTGGTCACGCGTCACTCATCATTGTTTTATGACAGAATGACCGAATGCCCCTATCCGGAGAGGCTGAAGACCTTCGAAACCGGCGTAGATCCGGAGCCGGTCTACGAGGTCAGGGTGCTCGAAGAAGGGAAGGGTGCTATTGAAGAGATTAACAGGAAGCTCGGCCTCGGCCTCGATGAGTGGGATGTTGATTACTATTTCAACCTTTTTGCCCGCGACCTGAAAAGGAACCCGACGAACGTCGAATGCTTCGATCTCGCCCAGTCCAACAGCGAACACTCGAGGCACTGGTTCTTCAGGGGCAGGCTCATTATAGACGGAGAGGAGATCAGCCGCTCCCTCATGGAGATAATCAAGGAGCCATACAGGAGAAATCCGAACAACAGCGTCATCGCCTTCGGCGATAACTCGAGCGCGATACGGGGCTACAGGATCAAAAGCATTGTGCCGCGAAAACCGGGAAGCCCTTCTTCCTTCCGGAAAAAGGATCTCACGTACCACGTCATTTTCACCGCAGAGACCCATAATTTCCCGAGCGGCGTCGCCCCGTTCCCCGGCGCGGAAACTGGGACAGGGGGAAGGATAAGGGACGTCCAGGCTGTCGGAAGGGGAGGGCTCGTGGTTGCGGGGACCGCTGCCTATTGCGTGGGCAACCTCAGGATGCCCGGTTACCGCCTGCCCTGGGAAGACGAATCATTCCTCTATCCCGGCAACCTTGCCTCTCCCCTCCAGATAGAGATCGAGGCGAGCAACGGCGCGTCGGACTACGGCAACAAGTTCGGCGAGCCGGTCATACAGGGCTATACAAGGTCTTTCGGTATGAGGCTTCCTGACGGAGAGAGAAGGGAATGGATAAAACCAATCATGTTCACGGGCGGCGTCGGGCAGATGGACGCAGGGCATGTCAGGAAGGGTGAGCCGGAAAAGGGCATGCTCGTGGTGAAGATAGGGGGACCGGCGTACAGGATCGGCATCGGCGGCGGTGCGGCATCGAGCATGATCCAGGGGGAGAACATCGAGGAACTCGATTTCAATGCGGTGCAGCGCGGCGACGCCGAAATGGAGCAGAAACTGAACAGGGTCATCCGTGCCTGTGTCGAACTCGGGGGCGGGAACCCCATCGTGAGTATTCATGATCAGGGCGCAGGCGGAAACTGCAATGTCATAAAGGAATTGATTCATCCTGCGGGCGGAAGGATCGAGGTGCGGAAGATACCCCTTGGAGACAATACCCTTTCGGTCCTCGAGATATGGGGCGCCGAATACCAGGAGGCGAATGCGCTCCTTATCAGGCCCGAGGACGAGGGAGTCTTTGAAGGGTTCTGCAGCAGGGAGAAGGTCCCGTCGGCGGTCATCGGGCAGATTACCGGCGACGGGTATGTGGTGCTCTACGACGAGAAGGACAGAAGCACTCCTGCCAAGCTCGACCTCATGAAGGTCCTCGGGGAGATGCCCAGGAAGACCTTCACCTTCAACAGGGTGAGGCCGAGGACGGAGCCTCTGGCATTGCCGGAAGGCGTGACGGTGAGGGAGGCGCTCGAAAGGGTGCTCAGGCTCGTTTCGGTGGGGTCGAAAAGGTTTCTCACGAACAAGGTCGACAGGAGCGTCACCGGGCTCATCGCCCGACAGCAGTGTGCAGGGCCGCTGCAGCTTACCGTGTCTGACGCGGCAGCGATAGCCCAGAGCCATGAGGGTATGACCGGCGCTGCCATCTCGATCGGCGAGCAGCCGATAAAGGGATTAATAAGCCCCGCTTCCATGGCGCGGATGTCTGTTGCCGAGGCACTCACGAACATCGTCTGGGCAAAGGTCAGCAGTCTGGAAGATATACGTTGTTCAGGGAACTGGATGTGGCCTGCGAAGCTGCCGGGCGAGGGCGCGGCCCTCTATGATGCCGCAGTCGCGATGCGGGACATCATGCTCGGACTGGGCATTGCGGTTGATGGCGGGAAAGACAGTCTCTCCATGGCTGCGGTGGTGAAGACCGGGGCGCAGAGCGAGGTGGTGAAGGCGCCTGGCGCACTCGTGATTTCGGCTTATGCCACCTGCCCGGACATCTCGAAGATCATCACGCCGGACATAAAGAGGCCCGGCAGGTCAGGCCTCCTCTTCATAGATCTCGGGAAGGGGAAATGCCGTTTGGGAGGGAGTTCTCTTGCCCACGTGTACGGACAGACCGGAGACGAGAGTCCTGACATCGAAGACTCCGGGCTCCTGAAGAAGGCCTTTGTCGCTACGCAGGGACTTATCGAAGAGGGACTTGTTCTTGCAGGCCATGATGTGAGCGACGGCGGTCTGATTGTGACTCTCCTCGAGATGGCCTTTTCCGGCAATTGCGGCATCGAAGTCGGTTTCCCGCAGGACAAAGATGCGTTTGCCGTTCTCTTCGCCGAGGAGGCGCG
>DATJWU010000038.1:0-4329 GCA_035501055.1 Thermodesulfovibrionales bacterium | reverse complement strand
TTCTTTGAAGTCCCCGACTCCTTGTGGTTCACCCCTCAGGTGGGAATCCCCAGTTTCGGGAAGACGAACAGCTGAAGGACGAGCCAGACGGCGACAACTCCCAGTACAAGCCACAGGTTACTCACCCTCTTTTTTCTCCTCTTTCTTCTTTTTGGCCGGTTTCTGTTCATTTGCCTTCTTTTCCTTTTGGGCGGCCTTCTGCTCTTTCTTAACGGGCTTTTGCTCCTTCGCTTCTTCTTTCTTCGGCTCTTCTTTTTTCGTCCTTATCTCTTCATAATCGACAAACTCAAGGACCGCCATGGGCGCCGCATCGTTTACCCTGTTCCTCGTGTGAACGAGCCTGAGATAGCCGCCGTTTCTTCCCGAAAACCTCGGGGCGATCTCGTTGAAAAGCTTTGCGATCGCGGCCCTGTTCGGCACCCGGGCAAGGGCAACGCGCTTGGAATTGAGGTCACCCTTTATCCCCAGGGTGATCACCCTCTCCGCGAGTTTCTTCACTTCCTTGGCCTTGGCGAGCGTCGTCTCTATCCTCTGGTATTCGAATAATGAAGCCATAAGGCCTCTCAGGAGCGCCTTTCTCTGATTCGCTGTTCTGCCGAACAATCTTCCGGAAACTCTATGCCTCATTGCTGTCTCTGCCTCCGCTCTTCAATTGCGTTATTTCGCTGCTTCCACATCGATCCTCATACCGAGGCGAAGGCCCATGGAATGGAGCACTTCCTTGATCTCATTGAGCGACTTGCGGCCGAAGTTCTTTGTCTTCAGCATCTCATGTTCCGTCTTCTGCACCAGCTCCGAGATGGTCTTTATCTGGGCATTTTTCAGACAATTCGACGCGCGGACCGAAAGTTCCAGTTCGTCGACGCTCTTCATGAGATTCTCATTGAGCACCGGGTCATTGACCCCTGCCACGTGAACCATCGAGGAGCTTTCCCCCGAGTCGAAGTCCATACCTTCTTCAACCTCCTCAAAGATGAAGAGGTCCATGTAATCGATAAGTATGGACGCCGCCTGCGTAATCGCTCTCTGGGGCGTGATGCTCCCGTCCGTCCATATCTCTATGACGAGACGGTCATAGTCGGTCGCCCTTCCGACCCTCGCCTTTTCGATCGTGAAATTCACCTTTTTCACAGGACTGAACACGGAATCTATCGCGAGCATATCTACGGGAAGCCCCTCCTCCTTGTTCAGATCGGCCGGCACATATCCCTTCCCCTTCCTCACATACAGCTCCGCGTCGAAGGAGGAACCCTTGTCAAGGGCGGCGATGAGCTGATCGGGGTTGAGCACTTCGATACCCGAATCGACGTTCAGGTCGCTGCCCTTCACTTCCTTGGGTCCCGTTGCCTTGATCGTGACGATCTTCCTGCCGTCTCCATGAATCCTGAATCTGAGCTTCTTTATGTTGAGGATAATATCGAGGGCATCCTCCTTGACATCGGTAAGGTGCGAGAACTCGTGCAGGGCGCCGCGTATCTTCACCGCGGTGACTGCAGCGCCTTCAATAGAGGAAAGCAGGACCCTTCTCAGTGCGTTCCCTATCGTAATACCGTAACCGCGTTCAAAGGGCTCCGCAACGAGTTTCCCATAACTGTCGGTGAGCGTCTCTTCATCAAACCGAATTTTATCGGGAAGTTGAAAGCCTTTTTTCTTTAAATCCATTAGGCCTCCTATGCCTTAAAGTTAGCTATTTATTTCGAATAGAGCTCAACAATGAGCTGTTCTTTCACCGGGAGCTGTATCTCTTCCCGCGACGGGACATGGAGCACCCGTCCTTTAAAGGCCGCGGGATCGATCTCTATCCATGTCGGGAGGCCGCGGTGTTCGACCTTGTCAAGGCTTTCCATAATGGCGCTGTTGCTCCTGCTCGCTTCCTTAACCTCAACTGAATCCTGCGCCTTCACAATATAGGAAGGAATGGTCACCCTCCTTCCGTTCACCATGAAGTGCCCGTGGGTGATGAACTGCCGGGCCTGCCTCCTGTTTGCCGCGAAACCCATCCTGTAGGCGACGTTGTCGAGCCGGCATTCGAGCAGTTGCAGGAGCACCTCACCGGTAACTCCTTTCCGCCTCTCCGCCTCATGGAAATACCGTCTGAACTGCTTTTCCGCAAGTCCGTAGGGCTTTCTCACCTTCTGCTTCTCCATCAGCTGCACGCCATAGTCTGAAAGTTTGCCCCGACCCTGGCCGTGCTGGCCCGGAGGGTACTTCCTCCTCTCGATGCCGCACTTTTCGGTATAGCACCGGTCTCCCTTGAAATAGAGCTTCTCCCCGGCCCTTCTGCACATCCTGCACACTGGTCCTATATATCGCGACACTTAGACCCTCCTTCTCTTCGGAGGTCTGCACCCGTTATGGGGAACCGGGGTAACATCCTTGATAAGGTTAATATCCAGCCCTGCGGCCTGCAAAGCTCTTATGGCGGACTCCCTGCCTGCGCCCGGGCCTTTCACGAAGACATCGAGCTGCTTCATGCCCATATCGATCGCCTTCTTGGCCGCAGCCTCGGCCGCCATCTGCGCCGCGAAGGGTGTTCCCTTCCTCGACCCTTTGAATCCGAGGCTCCCCGCACTTGACCAGGTGACGACCCCGCCGATCTGGTCCGTGATGGTAACGATCGTGTTATTGAACGTTGCCTGGATGTGCGCAGCGCCCATGCCGATGTTCTTCTTCTCTCTCTTCGCGGACTTCTTCCTTTGCGCCATCTATATTAGGCCTCCTTCTTTTTACCCATGATCGTTTTTCTCGGTCCTTTGCGGGTACGGGCATTTGTCTTTGTCCGCTGTCCCCTCAACGGCAACCCGAGACGGTGCCTCACCCCGCGGTAGCACCCGATATCGGTGAGTCTCTTCACATTCATGGCGACCTCTCTCCGCAGATCGCCCTCCACCTTAAGATCCCGATCTATGAAATTCCTGATCTTTACGAGGTCTTCATCCTTGAGGTCCTTGACCCTTATGTTGGGATTTACTCCCGTCTCATGCAGTATCTTCTGTGAGGCGGGTCTTCCGATCCCGAAGATCCTCGTCAGCCCTATCTCTATCCGCTCGTTCTTTGGTAAATCAACACCGGCGATCCTCGCCATCGCTTCCTCCTATCCCTGCCTCTGTTTGTGTCGCGGGTTCTCACAGATAATCCTGATTACCCCCCTGCGTTTCACTACCTTGCATTTTGTACATATCGGTTTTACCGACGATCTCACCTTCATAATCTCAACTCCTCACGCACCCTTTATTTTAAATTCCTCGCTGTGCACCCTGCAGCTCCCCTATTTGAACCGGTATGTTATCCTGCCCTTGGTGAGGTCGTAGGGTGAGAGCTCAACCGTTACCTTATCGCCGGGGAGTATCTTGATGAAATGCATTCTCATCTTCCCCGACACATAGGCAAGAATGACCTTTCCGTTCTCGAGTTCGACTCTGAACATCGCATTGGGCAGCGTTTCAAGTATGGTCCCCTGAACTTCTATGTTTTCTTCTTTCGACACTTAACCTCTTATTTTAGATATATAATCATTATTTGTCAATATTCTCACGCCGCGCTCAGTGACCGCAACGGTATGCTCAAAATGAGCAGAGAGACTCCCGTCTGCCGTAACTGCGGTCCACCCGTCATCGAGGATAAGCACCTCGTAGCTGCCGGCATTTACCATCGGCTCTATCGCAAAGGTCATTCCCTCCCTCAACCGCGGTCCGCGGCCAGGGCTGCCGTAGTTCGGTATCTGCGGATCCTCGTGGAGCGACCTCCCTATCCCGTGGCCTACAAATGTCCGTACCACCGAAAAACCGTTGGCCTCCACGTGCCTCTGGACCGCGTCCGATATGTCGGAGACCCTGTTCCCCGGCATCACCTGCTCGATACCGAGCGCGAGCGCATCTTCCGTGACCTTCAGCAATCTCTCTGCGTCTCCGCTGATCGATCCCACAGGGAGGGTAATGGCAGCGTCGCCATAAAAGCCTTCACGGTACACGCCCAGATCTATGCTCACAATATCACCGTCTTTCAGCACCACGGCCGACGGGATACCGTGCACGACCTGACTGTTTACCGAGGTGCATATCCCCGCAGGATAGCCCCTGTACCCCTTAAACGCGAGGGTCCCACCCTTCGCGAGGACCATCTTCCCGGCGAAGAGCTCTATCTCCCTTGTCGGGATGCCCGGCCGTACAAACCCTTTGACCGCTTCCAGCGTCTCTGCCACAATGCGGCATGCCCCGGCCATTCTCTCTATCTCCTCTGGAGATTTTACGATGATCATTTTCTCGCCCGGGCATTATGCCTTTCCCTTTTCACCGACCGGACCGCCACAAAAGATCGCGAGTACCGCCG
>DATJWU010000037.1:0-5774 GCA_035501055.1 Thermodesulfovibrionales bacterium | reverse complement strand
AAAACATTTTCAAGAAGAGAGGGGCCAATTTTCTTCTCATCTCCTTCGTTATTGCGGCTGCCGGTGCGGTGGCGATGGCGTTCTTCTTCAGTCTTTATCTTTCCCGTCCGATTAAGCGGCTCATGTCCGCGGCCGAAAGGGTCGCCCGGGGCGATTTCACCGTGAGGGTGCCGCCCCCGTCGCGCCGAAAGGACAGGGAGAAGGGCTTTTTCTCGGACGAGATTGTAGGTCTGTCTCAGAGTTTCAATTACATGGCCGAAGCGCTTGAAAAGGAGGAGGCGCTCAGGAAACACCTCACTTCGAACATCGCACACGAACTGAGAACTCCCCTCGCGGTCATGAAGGCCCAGGTGGAGGCGATGGCAGACGGCATCATTGCCGACAAGGCGGAAGGGCTCGAAAGTGTCAGAAGCGAAATAGAGAAAGTGACGAGGCTTGTGGAGGGGATCGAAGACCTTGCGAAGGCAGAGGCGAGTTTCTTTTCACAGGGAGAGTGCCTGCAGATAAACCTGAAGGAGTTTCTGTTCGGAATCGAAGGCTCGATGGAGCCGGTGTTCAGAGAGAAGGGGCTGCGGTTATACCTCGCCGAAAGGGGCGATTTCACGGTCTTCACCGATCCAGAAAAGCTCGAAAGGATCCTCAAGAATATCATTTCAAATTCTCTCAAGTACACTGAAAAGGGCGATGTGCAGATGGATTACGGCAGCGCAGACGGGTCATTCTTCGTCGAAGTGAGGGACACCGGGATTGGCATCGCGGAAGAGGAAATCCCGCAAATCTTCAAAAGGTTTTACCGGGGGAAGGGGTTGTCCGACAGCGGGACCGGCATAGGTCTTGCGATTGTCAAGGAACTCGTTGACGTCATGGGCGGAAGAATCGATGTCAGGTCAAGAACGGATGAGGGGACGACCTTCAGGGTGTGGCTGCCGGACAAGAAAACGTGAATTGTGAATGGTGAAACGTGAGCTGTAAGAAGTTAAGTGGTCGAGTAGTTGGGCTTTCGTCACCATTTATCCACTCGACCACTCAACTGATTCTTAGCCCTTGCAGTTCTCTGTGAACTCTGTGGCAGAAAGGATTTGTTTTTGAGTCCTTGTTGCTGACGGCTGACCGCTGAAAGCTACAACGCTATTATGAAGATACCGTACAAGAAAACGAAAGACGGAATCACGCTTACCGTAAAGGTGCAGCCGCGGTCATCGCGCAAGGGACTCGCGGTTGTCGGCGACGTCCTCAAAGTCAACCTTACCGCTCCCCCCGCCGACGGGGCCGCAAATGAGCAGCTCATAGAGCTTCTGTCCAAAGAGCTCGGGGTGAGGAAAAGCGCCATCCGCATCGTGAAAGGCGCCTCATCGCGGAACAAGCTCATAGAGGTCCAGGGGGTTGACGGGCTCTGATGGTTCTTCACATTTCCTTCACTTTTTCGGGGTTTAATATAAATGAGGAGTAAAAGGTATGCGCCCGTATCTGTTTGTTGGTATGATTTTCCTTTTGGTCGCGGGGGCCGTAGAAGCGGCTTCCGATCCTCCGATGCCCTATGGTGATTACAGCCAGTGGTGCAGCGCCTACGGCACGTGCAAAGAAAGTCTCGGGAGGAGAGAGGCAGAAAGAGCGATAGAGGGCTATTTTGCGGTGCGGAGGTTGCAGGCGACAAATATACAACACAGGGGCCGGTTTGTGGAGGCCGAGATCTACAACAACGGCCGGCTGGTTGACAAGATACTTTTTGACAGGAAGACAGGCAGAATTCGCTCTACCTATTAGTGCCGCATCAGAAGATCCCTTCCGCCGTGTTCTTGACAAAGACTTTTTGAACTCCTATACTTTCAGGGAATGAAGACCACCCTTGACGAACTCTATCACATGGGGAAGGAATTGTTTCAGGCCGGGAAGTACAGCGAGGCCGAACCGGTGCTGAAGGACGTGGTACGAATGAACGAGCGTTATGCCGACGTCTGGAACATGCTCGGGATTGTTGCGCACCTTGACGGCAGGATCAGGGAGGCGTGCGAGTCCTTCGAAAGGGCGCTTCACCTGAACCCGCTGTATACGGAGGTATCTCTCAATCTTGCCATCGCCTATAACGATCTGGGAGAGTTCAAGAAGGCCCAGGATGTTTTTTCGATGGCGGCCCAGATCGCCAGGCCCACGCCCACATCCCTCGATCCCTTTGCTGCGGGGAAACTCGCGAACGAACATTTCAAGCTCGGCAATATGTATCTCGAACTCAATCTCCACGACGACGCCGTAGACGAATATGCGAAGGCGCTCAGACTCCATCCTGACGCCGCCGACATCCGCACAAAACTGGGAATAGCCCTCAGAAGTAAAGGAGATCACGAAGAGGCGGTGGTCCAGTTCACCAAGGCAAAAGAGATTAACCCCTCCTACGGCCAGGCCTGGGTCCAGCTTGGCCTCACCTACTACATGAAGGGCATGATCGGCCTCGCCCTTCAGGAGTGGGAACGCGCGCTTGCCTGTAATCCGAACCTCAAAGAAGCAGAGACATACCTCAAGCTTTTCAGGAAAGAGGAAAAGTAAAGTCAGTGTCCCTCCTTGAGGTCAGGGATCTCTCCATCTTCTTTAAGACACCCTCATCCCGCCTGAATGTGGTGAACCGGCTCACCTTCGATGTCGAAGAGGCCCAGGTTTTCGGACTCGTGGGCGAGAGCGGGTGCGGAAAGAGCATTACCGCGCTTTCCCTCATGGGTCTCCTTCCCGAGAACGCTTTTGCCGGGGGCGTAATAAACTTCATGGGCAGGGATCTCCTGACCCTCGACCGGGAATCGATGCGGAGGCTCCGGGGCAAAGAGATATCGATGATCTTCCAGGAGCCGATGACATCGCTGAATCCGGTGCTTACTGCCGGCTACCAGATCGCAGAGGTTCTCACCGAGCACGAAGGACTTTCCCGAAAGAATGCGACGGACAGGGCCATAGAACTCCTCCGGGCGGTGAAGATTCCTTCCCCAGAGGTAAGGGTCGGGGAGTACCCCCATCAGATGTCGGGAGGGATGAGGCAGCGCGTGATGATCGCGATGGCGATCGCCTGCAACCCTTCGCTCCTCATTGCCGATGAACCGACCACCGCGCTGGACGTGACGATTCAGGCCCAGATACTCGAACTCATTCAGGGGCTGAGGCGGGAGAGGAAGATGGCGGTTCTCCTGATAACCCATGACATCGGGGTCGTCGCTGAAAATGCGGAGAAAGCAGCGGTCATGTACGCAGGGAGGATCGTTGAGTATGCGCAGGTTTCGCAGGTCCTCGAAACACCGAAGCATCCCTATACCATGGGACTCCTGGAGTCGCTTCCCAAGAGGAAGGGAGTCCCTCTTAAACCGATCCTGGGCAATGTCCCGAGGCCTGATGAACTCCCCCCGGGCTGCAAATTTTCGGACCGATGCCCTTACGTGATCCCTGATTGTCAGAAAGAAGAACCCGCACTGCGGGACGTGGGTGAAGGCCGGTACGCCCGATGCATCCGGGCAGAGGAGATAGTGTGGGAATCATCGATGTAGCCGGTCTTTCAAAGCATTTCCCTGTAAAGAAAGTTGCCGGCAAAAAACAGACGCTCAGGGCGGTCGATGGGGTCAGCTTCTCGGTGAAAAAGGGCTCGGTCTTTTCGATTGTAGGGGAAAGCGGCTGCGGCAAATCAACGGTGGCGCGCCTCATCCTCAGACTGATCGCCCCTACCGAAGGGAACATCTTCTTTGAAGGAAAGGACATCCGGGAACTCAGGGGGGCCGCTCTGCGCGAATTCAGAGAATCGGTCCAGATCATCTTCCAGGACCCCTTCGCGTCGTTAAATCCGAGGATGACGATTTTCGACGCAGTTTCGGAACCCCTCAAAATACACAAACTCGCCCCGAAGGGGGAACTCAAGGAGAGGGTGGTGAAACTCATTACGAGCGTCGGACTTCAGCCCGATATCCTCGACCGCTACCCCCACGAATTCAGCGGCGGCCAGAGGCAGAGGATCTGCATCGCGAGGGCTCTCGCGGTTTCCCCCGAGGTGATCGTGGCCGATGAGCCCCTTTCCGCACTCGATGTATCGATCCAGGCCCAGATACTCAACATTCTCCGGGATCTCAAGGACCGGCAGCATATTTCGTTCCTCTTCATCAGCCACGATCTCAGGGTCGTCCGGTACTTCAGCGACGAGATCGCAGTGATGTATCTCGGCAAGATCGTGGAGCATGCAGAGGCAGAGGAACTTTTCAATAACCCGCTCCATCCCTACACGGTCGTGCTGCTTTCCTCTGCGCCCAAACTCAAGCCTGACTCGAAGGGGCGGACTGTGCTCAAAGGCGACGTGCCGAGCCCGATAGACATCCCTCCCGGTTGCCCTTTCCATCCGAGGTGCCCAAAGAGGTTCGAACCGTGCGACAGGATTGTGCCGCGTCTTGAGGAGCCGGCGGCAAAAGGATTCTCAGGAAGGCTGGTCTCCTGCCATTTATGGAACCCGTACTGAGGGAAGCTTCTGCCACCGAGATCACCGAGCTCACAGAGGACTGCAAGAAAGGAACCAATCTTAGCCTCTCGATTACTTCCTGATTAATCCAGATTTCAACAAAAGAAGTTCCTTCTCTTAATCCTATAAATCGTGAGGTAATCGTGAAGCCAAGAAAACTTCTTCGCTTTTCTCTGTGCTCTCTGTGTGCTCTGTGGCGCAAGTCTGTTTCCGAAGGATATCCTTACTTTGCCGGGGCGAGAGCTTTTTCGATATCTTTTCTGATTTCGGGTGAGTCCCATTCCTCTTCGCCGAGGTATCTCTTGACGACTACGCCGTTCCTGTCGATCAGGAAGGACGTCGGCATCGAAAATACCCTGAACATGCGGGAGGTCTTCAGATCGGGATCGGCCAGGGTCTGAAAGGTGAAGGAATGTTTGGCGAGGAAGCTTTGCACATCGCCGGTACGCTTGTCGGTTGCAACGGCGAAGACCACAAGCCCCTTGCTCTTATAAATACTGGAGAGTTTGCTGAGCGACGGCAGCTCATCGCGACAGGGCGGGCACCAGGTTGCCCAGAAATTTACCAGTACCGCCTTTCCCTTCATCGACGAGAGGGATACCGATCCTCCTGCGAGGTCCTTAAGGGTAAAGTCAGGCGCCTTCTTGCCGACGAGTTCGTCAACCCCCCATGGAGACGGTGATTCGGCCGTGACGAGAAAAAAGGTGAGAAGGATGAGCACCAGACGCATCCCTGTCCGCATGGTCATGAAATTGCCGGATAGTGGCCGCATCTGCTTGGATAAGAAAATCCGGAGCATTTGTCCTCCCTTTAAAACGGCTTATCTATGAACTTCCGCATTACGATGAGTATGGTGCCGGTGGAGAGAATCGAACTCTCACGAGGTTGCCCTCACCGGATTTTGAGAACGAAAATACTTTTTTAGTGTAACCTTTTCAAGCCCCTGATTTCAAGGATTTTATCTTTGTTGTCAGGGGCTTTCCTTTTTTCGCGAAGTCAGCTGGAGTCAGGTAGAAACAGGCTGATTCAGAGGCCCGCGGGCACAAAATGGGCACAATAAAGTCCTTTAATCGTCATCGTGACAAAGAAGAGACGATGAGGCACAATAACAACACTATGGCATCGGCGCACAGATCCTCGTCGATATCGGTGCGAGGAAGATGCGGCTCATGACGAACAACCCCAAGAAGATCGTCGGCCTCGAAGGGTACGGACTCAAGGTCGTCGAACGGGTGCCGATCGAGACGAGTCCCCCTCCTGGACTTCAAAATCTAAAACGACAATTTAAGCAGCACGGCTA
>DATJWU010000036.1:0-2964 GCA_035501055.1 Thermodesulfovibrionales bacterium | reverse complement strand
GGTTGTTCGGATAGTTGATAAACATAAGTTTCGCCCTCGTCAGTACATCCGCGGGGATAACCGATAAATCGGGCATGAAACAGTTCTTTTCTACAAGAGGCATTAGGTGAGCCTCTCCCCCTGCAAAAAGCGTCGAAACGGGATACACAGGGTACCCCGGAGAAGGGACGAGGACCGCGTCGCCCGGATTTACAAAAGCAAGGGGGATGTGACCGATGCCCTCCTTAGAGCCGATGAGTGAAAGGACCTCTTTCTGGGGGTCAAGGGAAACACCGAACCTCCTCTTATACCAGTTCGCCACCGCCTCCCGGAAGGAAAGCATCCCCTCGTATGACGGATAACGGTGATGTGCGGGTTTTTCTACGGCTTTTTTCATGGCCTCGACGATATGCGCCGGCGTCGGAATGTCAGGATCCCCGATGCTGAGGTCGATGAGATCGACGCCCTTTGCAATGGCCTCCCGCTTCATCGCATCGATGGCTGCAAAAAGGTAAGGGGGAAGGTGTCTCACCCTGTCGGCGAACTCAAATTTCATAAGAATCCTCCACTGAAGTTAGTTGCTCATATACGCGCGAAAAAACAATTTTGTCATGGTTCCTGATCATCTGCCCCGGGCGTACCGGGATGATCATCGAGCAGGCACCTATTGTACTAAACATCACCGCTGTTAGTCTATCCTCCCGAAAATTCTTGCAGGGGGATTAGCTCGTGTGTCTGTGCCTATCTTGGGAAATGACAAAATAAAAGAGGCACTGAGTTTTCAGTGCCTCTTTTATTTCTCATAGAGAAAAAACTGGTTCTTTTCTTACTTTGCAGGCGCAGCAGGAGCAGGAGCTGCCTTCTTCTCTTCCTTCATCGGAGCAGCTTCCTTCTTCTCGGCCTTCTTCGCAGCCTTCTTTGCAGCAATGCTCGTGGCTACGTTCTTGCCGTCCATCTCCTTGTACTTCACGGTCACCTTATCTCCGACTTTGACGTCAGCAAGCTTTGCAGCTGCCTTGTCGTCTGCCGTGAGCGCGACTTCACCCTTCTTGCCTTTTACGGTAAGGGTCTTCGCCGCTGCGTCAACCGCTGCAACTTCACCGGACACCTGCTTCACCTTTGCAGGGGCCTTCTTCTCTGCCTTCGCGGGAGCTGCCTTTTCGTCCATCTTTGCAGGGGCAGGGGTAGAAGCGGGAGCTGCCTTCTTCATGTCATCTGCGGCGAAGGAAAGCCCGACAACGGAGAGAACAAAGAGTACTGATACGATAATCGCGACAACCTTCTTCATAAAATCACCTCCTTTCAAGTCTGTCATTGGCGAATACTATACAATATCCATGCCAGGAAGCGCAACTGTGAAAGTTAAAGGGTAAAAGCTCATTTCGCAAGGCACATCGAGAGGATCTCCCTGTCAGGGGAGGGAAAGTATTTCCCTTTTAGGGAGGGGCATCCTTTTTTAGGGAGGAGTCGTCGAGGCTGAATTTCTCCCAGCGGTACCAGAATGTCTTGTAACTCATGCCGAGGAGCCGCGCCGCTTTAGCGGCGACATTGTTGGCCTTGATCATCGCTTTTTTCAGAAGTTCCTTCTCGAGTTCCTCGAAGTTGAGGCCGTCTTCGGGGATATCGATGTCAAAAGCGTCCTGATTGGGGGAAACCCTCAGCTCGCTCTTGATGTCCTTCACTTTTATCGAATCGGACTCGCACATGAGCACCGCCCTCTCGATGACCGATTCGAGCTGGCGGATATTGCCGGGCCAGTGATATTCAGCGAGGGCCTTCAGTGCGCTCTCCTCGATCCCCTTGATCCTTTTGCCGAATTCATCGTTGTACCTCCCGATAAAATGGGTGACGAGTACCGGGATATCCCCCTTCCTCTCCCGCAGCGGCGGCAGGTCTATGACGATGACCCTGAGCCGGTAGTAGAGGTCTTCCCTGAATCTGCCGTTTTTTATGTCCTTTTCGAGGTCCCTGTTCGTTGCCGCGAGTATCCTCACGTCGACTTTTGTGGCCTCCCTGCCGCCAAGCCGTCTGACTTCCTTTTCCTGAAGGACCCTGAGGATTTTCGATTGAGTCAGCGGCGGAAGATCTCCCACCTCATCGAGAAACATGGTGCCGCCGTTGGAAGCCTCAAAAAGCCCGGCCTTCCTGCCCGAGGCACCCGTGAACGCTCCCGGCTCGTAGCCGAAGAGTTCGCTCTCGAGCAGGCTTTCCGGTATGGCCGCGCAGTTTATTGCGGTGAAGGGTTTTGACCCGCGGGGACTGTTATAGTGTATGGCGCGCGCGACCAGTTCTTTTCCTGTGCCGCTTTCTCCGAGAATCAGGACGGTAACGGGGCTGTGAGAAACTTTCCTGATGATGTGGAGCACGTCATCCATTACCTTTGAATGTCCTATAATGCCTTCGATGCTGAAACGGTCGTAGAGCGCGTCCTGAAGTTCACGGTTTCTTCTCAGGAGTTCAGTGCGTTCAAGGGCGTGCTTCACACTCAGGAGAACCCGTTCCTTTTCAAGGGGCTTTTCAAGGTACCCGTAGGCGCCCTTCTGCATCGCTTCGACCACGGACGGGATCGAACCGTATGCGGTCATAATGAGGACTTCCGGAGCGGACTTCTGTGATTTTATCTTGTCCATGAGCTGGACGCCGTCCATGCCTTCCATCCTGAGATCCGTCAGAACGACGTCAGGGTTGCAGGTCTTTGCGACCTTCAGGGCCTCTTCCCCAGAGGATGCCACGTAGGTCTCATATCCCTCTTCCGAAAGTATCGTCTTGAGAATATTCCTCTGCAACGGCTCATCGTCTACCACAAGGATAACCGCCATAATGTATCTCTCTCCTAATCCAAAAGAATCGTTGTCCCGGAGGGACAGAAGGGGCACATCAATGTCCCGGTCGTATCTTCGCGGTGCCCCGATGGCCCGGTGATATGCGTTGTCATTCCTGCCGGTATCAAGGCATTCAATGGAGCGGCAGACTGATAATAACGTT
>DATJWU010000035.1:0-2157 GCA_035501055.1 Thermodesulfovibrionales bacterium | reverse complement strand
CCGTATATCGAGTATCGCCGTAGAGATCAAGGCCGAACTCGAGAAGATGCGGGAGCAGGCCCAGAATATACAGTGAACAGCAAATAGTAAATAGTGAGTAGTGAATGGTGAATAGTTCGGAATGCTGCCGAGAAATTTTTGGAGGTGGGCAATGAAAAGAGACTTGAGCCCGGTACTTGTGAACATCGGCTTCGGAAATGTTGTTTCCGGGGCGAGGGTAGTTGCGATTGTGACCCCCGGGTCTTCACCCATGAAGCGTCTGAGGGATGAGGCAAAGAAGCGGGGAAAACTCGTGGATGCGACGGAAGGGAGACGGACGCGGTCTATCATCGTCACGGACAGCGACCATATCATCCTCAGCGCGCTCCAGACAGAGACGATAACCCAGCGGTTCGGAGAGGTGAAGGGGGCCGAAGGGGAGGCCCGTGAGCGGAGGACCTCAGAGCATGCAGAGGCGGACGATGCAGGGAAAGGCGCGCGGTAGCCTTTTCATCGTGTCCGCGCCTTCCGGGGCCGGCAAGACAACCCTGTGCAGAAAACTCACAGAGGTGCTCCCGGGCATCGGCTATTCGATTTCGCATACGACACGGCGCCCGCGCGCGGGTGAAGAAAACGGCAGGGACTACATCTTTGTCGACGAGGCGGAGTTTCGCAGGATGATCGGCGACAAAGAGTTCCTTGAGTGGGCAACAGTGCACGGGAATCTCTACGGCACCTCGCAACGCATGCTCAGGGAGATGCAGGGGCAGGGGACGGACGTAATTCTCGACATCGACGTGCAGGGAGCGCGGCAGTTGCGGGAGGCGAGTCCTGAAGGTGTCTCGATATTCATCCTGCCGCCTTCGCTGGAGGTCCTCAGGTCGAGGCTTGAGAAGCGTGGAAGCAACTCGGCGGAGGATATGGAACGGAGGATGAGGACCGCGGTCGAAGAGATAAGGGAGTACAAAAAGTACGATTATGTTATAGTAAATGACCTCTTTGAAAAGGCCCTTGACGAACTCAGGGCAGTTGTGCTTGCCGAGAGGGTGAAGACTGACAAGATAGACCCCGAATGGGTGAAAACGTTCGGGAGTTAGGAGGACGTGAATGAATATCATCTCATTGCCGGTCGAGATCGACAAGAAACTGATAGACGGCAAATTCAGGCTCGCGACGATCGCGGCCCAGAGGGCCCGGGAACTAGCCCTCGGAGCAAAACCGAAGACAACAACGAAGTCGAAGAAGGTAACGAGCATAGCGATCGAGGAGGCGCTGAACGGCAGCCTCGAGTTCCTTGTCGGGGAAGAGGCGAGGAAGGCGAAGCAGGAAGCGAAGAAATTCGACTACCGGAGGCTGCTCGAGGAGAAGAGAAGAGAAGGCGGTCCCGAAGATCTGTCGGAGCTCGAGAAAGACCTCAAGGTCTATCTGCATGAGAGAGAGGCCGGAGACAGAAAGGCCCTGGAAGACCTCTTCGGCGAGAAGGCTGAAGAATCTGAATCCCTTGAAGGTCTCGAAGACCAGGGGGATGAAAGCGGTGCTGAAAAATAAGAAGATCCTGCTGGGGATCACCGGAAGTGTCGCCGCATACAAATCAATTGAGTTAACGCGAAGGCTCGTCGAAGAGGGGGCATCCGTGCAGGTTGTGATGACGGATGCCGCTTCGCGGTTTGCCACTCCCCTCTCTTTTGAAGTCGCATCCCGCCAAAAGGTATATTCCGACATGTTCGCCGATCCCCTGTCGCACATCGACCTCCCCTCGGATGCAGATGTCTTCGTGGTCGCTCCTGCGACCGCCAACAGCATCGGCAAGTTCGCACACGGCATCGCTGACGATCTCCTCAGCGCATGCATGCTCTCCTACAGGGGAAAGGTGGTGATCGCCCCTGCCATGAACTGGAGGATGTACGAAAACCCGGTATTCCGGAAGAACATGGATGCCCTGCGTTCACTCGGCATGGTGCAGGTGGGTCCCGGAACAGGGAGCCTTGCATGCGGCGACAACGCGGTGGGGAGGATGGCTGAGGTGGATGAGATCATCGAGGCGATTCGGTCTGTCCTGAGTACGCAGGACTTTTCAGGGAAAAAGGTTGTCGTGACCGCGGGGCCGACGCGGGAATATATTGACCCTGTCAGGTTTATTTCGAACCGGTCATCGGGCAAAATGGGCTTCGCGGTCGC
>DATJWU010000034.1:0-9201 GCA_035501055.1 Thermodesulfovibrionales bacterium | reverse complement strand
TGCGGCACGGACGGAACAATACTGGTGTCCGATCAAGCATGCGTCCGGAAAGGCCAAGCGCCATTCAAGGGCGCATTATTTTGTCGACTATGGGGATGCCGACGCATATCGGGAAAAGCTCACCGAAATCCGCAGACAACTGAAGGACACTGAAGCAAATTGACTCCGGTTTTTCCGCGACGATATTCTCCTGAGCACCGCGACCACGGAGGCTCAAGACACGGATAAAGGTAGAAGACGGGAGATGTTTCGCTTCACGATTATTTCGCGATTCAGCGGATAAAAAAATTTCGCAACAGAGCACACAGAGATCATAGAGAAGGCCACGAAGAAATTCTTAGATTGGCCATTTTCTCACGATTTATAAGAAGGAAATTCTTTTGCTAAAATCTGGAGCAATCCAGGGATAATCGAGAGGCCACCTCTGTTTCTTTTTGCAGTCCTCTGTGAACTCTGTGATCTCGGTGGCATGGCAGGTTTTGTTCTTGTGACAATCTTGAAGGAAGCGCACAAGAACCGTAAGAACAAAAAAGGGCTGGCAACCTCTGACGGTCGGCTCCAGCCCGCGGGAATACTTATCAGGAATACAGTGGCTATCTCCTGCCCCCTCCTCCAAAAGATGCCCTGCTTCCCGAAAACCCGTGCATCCCGCTCCCGGAAGAGCTGAACGACCTGCTGCTGTACGAAGGTGTGCTGAATGACCTTCCCCCGGTGTAAGACGGACTGAATGACCTGCTCACCGCAGGCGAGGCCGCAAAGGTCCTTCCGCTGTAGCTCCGCGAACTGCTATACGTCCTCCCGGAAGGAGCACCCGACCATGTGGCTCTTGCACCGGATGAAGCTACGGTGCTCCTCGAAGATGCAGCACCCCTTCCGTTCCATGCAGACGACGCAGCCCTGCCGCTCGTCGCGGTTGCCACGCTCCTGTTGTAGATTCCCTGCGCGCCGTTCCGCGCAGAAGTGCCCGACCACCCGGCGCTCCTCCCATTTGCACTATTTGCAAAAGTTCCGCCGTGGGCCCTGTTCGCCGGATCAATCCTCGACATCTGGCCTGTTCCGGGATCCCGGAAATGGTTGCTGAAATGTCCTCCGTCGTGCCCATGCCAGGCGTGGTTGTCATGCCCGTCGTGGTGGTGATGACCGTCATGGTGGTGTATGTCGAAGTCCGCGAGGACAAAAAAGCCCGGGAACCAGGAACCGCCCCACCACCAGAAGGGGTAAGGCACCCAGGAATAGAGATAGGCATAATCCGGAGGTGGCGCATAATAAGTGACCACCGGTGGTCCTTCATCATAATAGTAGTTGTTTATGGCGGTAGAGTCCGGGTATTCTGTCCCGGAGGTTCCCCCGACACTGCCTGCCGACGTGTCCGGTGTGAGCGTTAGACTGTACCCGCTCAGGACGCCCTGAAAAGACTTCAGCGCATCGCCTTTTCCTATCGCTATCTTGCCCGACTCTGCTGCCTCACCGATCGAACCCTGCAATTCGCCGACAACATCCGGCGTTACGGGATAATCGCCAATCCAGCCGTTGGCCGGACCTATCCCCGCTGCACTCAACATACTTTCCGCTTCAGCTTCGTTCGCCGGCGTTCCGACCTTCAGGGCGACAGCCAGCCCGACCGCCAGAGTCCCTTCCCTGATGAGAGGTGGTGATACCGGCGGTCCCGTCGCAGTGGTCTGGTCGGTGTATGCATTTGACAACACCGGCGTCAGAACGAGCACCGTTACCACCAAAATAACCGCCTTGATGAATAAGGTTTTCATTCTTCTTCACCTTCTCTCTCTGCACCCATACACTACACATATACTACTTTTATACTGGTACAAAAACTGCTTATCTGCAACTGCGGAATTGACAGGAAAGTGAGGCATCAAAGACCGTCCGCCAAGGTTACGGATGTAATCTAAGGAGAATTCATCATTCGCTCGGCCCTCTTCGTCAGAGCTCGCTCCAGCTCCTGAATTTCGCGAAGCTCGTCAGACAGATATCCTTCGATTCATCTCACCGCCGGCGACTGATCGCTTCTTCTTTCCCAGGAAGGCTTTTCGGCAGCCTTGGCACAAAGTGGTGCATGCTCATGCTACAATAGCAGCCAATGGACATACACCATCTCAGGGTATTTGCCTCGGTCTTCAAGCACAAAAGCTTTTCAAAGGCTTCAGAAGAACTCCACCTCACCCAACCGACAGTGAGCGACCATATCAAGGCGCTGGAGGGGGAACTGAACTGCAGGCTTTTCGACAGACTAAGCAGAAAAATCATTCCTACGAAAGAGGCCGGTGTCCTCATCGGACGGGCGAGCGAGATCATTGAGAAAGTCGAGGGCATTCAGGGACTTCTCGGGGAATTCAGAAAAGAACTCTCCGGCCATCTCATCCTCGGCGCAAGCACCATCCCTGCAACGTATATCCTCCCTGGTCTCACGGCGTCCTACAGGAAAAAACATCCCGGCGTTTTTTTTGAAATAGTCGTTTCAGACTCGCGTGGGATTATAGACAAGGTCGCAGGACACGACCTTCTTGCCGGCGTGGTAGGGGCAAAGCTGGACAACGGCCAGGTGCATTACAGCCCGTTTCTTGACGATGAGCTGGTTGCGATCGCCGCGCCCTCTTTTACCACGAAAAAGGGCTTGGGCCTCAGGGAGATTGCGGCGCTTCCGATGGTAATGCGCGAGGAGGGATCGGGCACAAGGAGGGAGTTTGAAAAGATCCTCGTAAAGGATGGCATCGATCCGCATCAGCTGAGTATCGTCGGACTGTTCGGGTCAACCGATGCGGTGAAGCAGGCAGTTAAGGAGGGGATGGGTATCTCGATTATTTCCCGGCGCGCGGTGCGGGACGAACTCAGGTGCAAACTGCTCAGGGAAATCAGGATCACCGACGCGGCCATGACACGACATTTTTTTATCGTCACCCACAAAAAGCGAACACTCCCGCACCTCTATAAAGGTTTTCTCGGGTTTCTTCTGCCCGCCGCCTGAGAGCGTTCCGGGATAATTCACGGGGCCTCTCCCTCATCCCTCAAAGAAAGAGCGTCCGCTCGTCCTATGGGTCTTTCGCCATCGATAGATGCTATCTATTTGTCTTATAGGCGGAAGTTGTTTTATCCTCTCCTTGTTTGTGACAGTCATGGTATCGAGGGAATGACGATGGATATCCATGAAACACTCGAAGAACTTTATAAGGCAATGAGCGGTCGCGGCTATACCTGAACGGGGGGCAAGGGGTTGGTGCCCCTCCTGGTCTGCAAAACCAGAGGTATTGCCGGAAGAAGGCCATAGTGGGTTCGATTCCCACTGCCCCTCTCCATCCAGCGTTTCATGTCTCAGACGTTTCAATCTCATTTAAAAGAGGACTGGAAAAATGGCGGAAGAAAGAAAGATGATTTTGGAAAAATAGGAGAGTGCCATGATTATTGACGCGAGGAATCAGGGCTGTCCCAAGCCGGTCATGATGGCGGAAGAGGCCCTTTCGAAAATCACGGAAGGCATTGTCGAAGTCATTGTCGACAATAAAGCTTCGGCAGATAATCTTGCATGGTTCGCAAAGAGCAATGCCTTTTTTTCCGAGACAGTCAGGGACGGGCAGGACTGGCGGGTGAAGATAGTGAAGGGCTATGCGTGCGCTCCTGCGACTGCGATTGAAGACCTTCCGGAGGCCCGGAAAGACCTGTTCCTGGTGGTGGGCACCGATACGATGGGGAAAGAAGAGGAACTCGGAAAGATCCTCATGAAGGGGTATTTCGAGACGATGAAGGTCTACAGGCAGCTGCCCCACACGATATTCTTTCTGAATGCAGGGGTAAAGCTCACCACCATAAACGAGCAGACAGTCCCGATCCTGAAAGACATCGAAGCCATGGGGGTTGAAATTTACTCATGCGGGACATGCCTCAAGCACTACAACCTCGAAGCACAACTGCGCGTGGGCTACCGGGGGACGACAAATCATATAGTGGAAGGCACGAAAGATTTTGACAAGACCGTCTGGATAGGATAAAAAGGCCGGACGCCCCCGACAATTCGGGCTAAGACAGACCGTGCGCTTTGCTTACAGCCTCGATAATCTTTTGCTGTATCTCTTCCACGGTACCCGAGGCATCGATGATCTTTATCCGCTCGGGCTCGCTCCCGGCGAGCTCATGGTAGCCGGTCCTGACCCTCTTGTGGAATTCGATGTCTTCGAGCTCAAGCCTGTCCACCTTGTTCGCGCCCCTGTTGCGCATCAGACCGGTTTCGGAATCTATATCGAGAAGGATAGTGAGATCAGGTTTCAGTCCGCCTGTGGCGATCCTGTCGAGCGTCCCGATAATATTCATGTCAAGACCGCGTCCGAAGCCCTGGTAGGCAATGGTTGAATCGCTGAAGCGGTCGGTAAGGACGACCCTGCCTGCGTTCAGTGCGGGAAGGATCACCTCATGCACATGCTGCGACCGCGAGGCGTTATAGAGGAGAAGCTCCGTCACAGGGTGCATCTCTGTATGGCCGACATGGAGAAGCACCTCCCTGATCCTGAGGCCGATCGGGGTCCCCCCGGGTTCTTCCGTCAGGACCGTTGCGCGGCCTTTTTTCGAGAAATATTCGGAAAGCAACCGTGCCTGCGTCGTTTTCCCTGTCCCTTCGATCCCCTCGAAGGAGATGAATACTCCCCTCACGTCACCGCCTCCTTGAGCCTCATGAGCAGCTGGAATATCTTGATCGTCTCGTCAACGGTCCTCGACCCGGTGCCGCAGGAGGGGGTGAGGATCAGCTGTGATGAAAGGGTCTCTGCAGGTATATGTTTTGAGAGGGCCTCGAATTTCCTGCTGAAGTCAGCGATAATCGATTCCGGCGTCTCATCCGTTATCGCGTCGGTCGTCGGCACAATGCCCCAGGCCAGGTAACCGCCGTTATCGAGGAATTTCTTTATCTCTTCGTGGTAAATCGTGAAGTTTTCAAAATAGGAGTGAGCATCGAAGTTGATGACCGTCACGCCGCTCTCGATGACGAGGGGCCAGTCCGCATTCCCGCAGCAGTGTATACCGGGAATGCCGCCCGAATCCCTGATCGCGCCGCTCGTCTCCCTGAGGAGCCTGAGCGCCTCTTCCCTGCTCACCCCGAGATAGGCGCTGCTGCCGAGCGCCGACAGTATCGGCTCGTCGATGAAAATGAGGACCTCTTCCGCAAACTGTCCCAAATGGTCTATCTGCCATCTCGCCTTTGCCTTAAGAAGCATCAGGGCGATCTCGCGGAGTTCCTCGTCGAAATAAACGATCTTTCCTTCATCGTCCTTCAGGCCGAGGGTGAAGGTGAGCGGCCCCGTGATCTGCCCCTTGAGCGTCTCGAAGCGCTTCGTCCTGATAGCCCTGAGAAAGGCATGGAACCCGCGCGCATAATCCTCCGATATGGCGATCCTGCTGGTATCAGTGTACGACTCGTAGAAGCGTTCGAGGTCATCGCTCCCGAGCCTGTGGAGCACGACGCTTTCACGCTCTGCGTCTATTTTGACAAAGGGCATCCCCTCTGAGTACTGGGCGATCATCAACTCACGAAAGGAGACATTGGGGAGCTGGGGCCAGAAAGGGATGTCAAAGGTGCGGAGCACAAGACTGCAGGCGTCTTCAGGATCACGATGGGGAAGACTTCCGATACCGGTCAATGCAAAGGGTTTCAACATGAGAAATGATACATGAACCGGCGGGAAAAAGGCAAAAGAGACCCTGCCACAGAACACACAGAGAGCACAGAGCATATCGCCCGATAAATGTCTTTCTCTCTGTCCTCTGTTACTCTTGTAGCGAAGAGATCTTCTAGTGCCGGCTCAACTCTTCTCTGCTCGCCGTAACACCCTTCAGCCCCGGCTTCCTGCCCGCCTGCTTCGCCTTTTTCAGGCTCTTGAAAAGATCGTAGGCCTCCCGGGGCCCGGCGCCGCCGTGTACAACAGCCTTCACCGCCTGAATCATCGCCACGGGCGCCTCGGACTGAAAGATGTTCCTTCCCATGTCGACACCTGCGGCCCCCCGCGTGATCGCGTTGTAGGTAAGTTCCAGAGCCTCAGGCTCCGGAAGTTTCTTGCCGCCCGCCATCACCACGGGAACAGGACAGGTCTTCACCACCTTCTCGAAGCCCTCGCAGTAATAGGTCTTTACAAAATGAGCCCCGAGCTCAGCCGCAATGCGACAGGCAAGCGCAAGATATCGCGCATCCTTTCCCATATTTTTCCCGACCGCGGTCACTGCGAGCACGGGGACCCCGTAACGCTGCCCTTCGTCGATGAGCTTCGCGAGATTGAGGAGGGTCTCCCGCTGGTTGGGCGAGCCGACGTAGATCGAGAGGGCGACCGCCGCGACATTCAATCGCACCGCATCCTCCATCGCCACCGTCAGCCCTTCATAGGAAAGGTCTTCGTCCAGGATGCTGTTGCCACCCGACACCCTGAGCACAATCGGCGTTTCCGAAGAGGGGTCTATCGAAGACCGGACGATACCCCTTGTCGGCATGAGTGCATCCGCATAGGGCAGAAGCGGCCGGATGGTCTTGCCCGCATCCTCAAGGCCGCTCGTCGGCCCGAGAAAATATCCGTGGTCCACCGCAAGCATGACGGTCCTTCCGTCGGGCTTGATTATTCTCGAAAGACGGTTTTTCAGTCCCCAATCCATACTGTCCTCCTTATCGCGACGTCATCATCAATGGTTTCTAAGGTACGACTGTTGACTCTCTCGTTGCAACAAAAGTCCAATTCCGGAAGGCAGATATGCGGAAAAGTCTTGTATTGCGATACCGCCGCAGGTCGAGCAACAGCTCAGGACCTCGAAAAAACAAAATCACCTGCAATGAAATCGTCAAACAAGAGAGTTCAGAATGTCCCATCGCTTTTACAAGAGCTTTGGAGCATGTCTGCCTGACACGTTATCGCAGCACTTGGGGCAATACTACCTTTTTTATGGTTCAATTATAACCTTAATCGATTCCCTCGCCTCCTGGACAAGACGGAATCCCTTTGCGGTTTCCGAAAGGGGCAGCCGGTGCGTGATCATATCGCGGACGTTTATCTTCCGCTGTCTGATAAGTTCCAGAGCGCTCGCATGCTCTTCGTAGTTCGCCGCATAGGATGAGGTAAGCGTTATCTCGTTCCGCCAGAAAAGATCATTGACCGGGAGAGGGACGGTCACTTCTTTCCCTGCGGGGGCAAAAAACAGCACGGTCCCTCCCCTGTCAACAGACCTGAACGCCTGAATAATGGCCTTTTCAGCCCCTGTGGTGAGGATGACAATATCGGCACGTCTTCCTTCATTCATTATCCTGAAGGACTCGGGAAAATCGCCTCCCGCCTCCAGGGTTGCGTCGGCACCAAGTTCTTCAGCGATCTCAAGCCGGCGGCTGTTTATGTCGACCGCGGCGATAATTGACGCGCCCAGGGTCCTAGCGAGCTGGATATGCAGCAGACCCGAAATACCGCTTCCTATCACAAGGACGCTCTTCCCGGTCTTCATCCCAGCGATCCGCTGTCCCCTGTATACGCACGCAAGGGGCTCTACAAAAGTCGCCTCCTCGAAAGAAACGGTATCAGGCAGGCGATACACACCCCGGTCGACGTTGAGGGCGGGGAGTTTCACATATTCAGAAAATCCCCCGGGACAAAAATTCGTGCGTCTGAGCGTGTCGCAGACAGTGTGGTGGCCGTTCCTGCAGTAATGACAGGTGTTGCAGGGCACATGGTGTGACGCCGTCACCCTGTCACCGACCCTGCAAGTCCTGACGTTCGCACCCACGACAGCAACTTCTCCTGCGATTTCATGTCCGAGCACGAGGGGCCCCCTGCCGGCCCTGTACCAGTGCATGACATCGCTTCCGCATATGCCGCTTGCCCTGACGCGTATCAGAATTTCTTCCGGACCAGGCTCGGGAACCGGCATCTCCTCAAGGCGGATATCGTCTTCGCCGTAATACCGTGCGACCTTCATTTGTGGTTTCAAATTATACACCAAGGATTTCGCCTCTGTCTCCGGATATCCCCGAACGTTATACTCTTATCGTCTCCCCGTCCTTCAGGAGCCTCAGGTTTCTTATCCTGAGTACTGACAGTTCTTTCCGAATCGTCTCCAGATACTGGGGTTTTGGATGAGTGACGTAGATCCTCTCGGGCAGATACCCGAGCTTTGCCAGTTCCTCCCGCAAAAGCCCCGCCGTCAGATGGCCCGTCACGATCGCCATCTCCTGCATGCGGTTCGGAAAAGATACCTCGATGATCAGGGCGTTGATATGCTTTTTCCGCAGCTTCTCCCACGTCCCGTTGGTGGGGCCTGTATCGCCGGTGTAAAAGAGCGTTCCGCCCGTTCCGTCCTCTACAAGATATCCCACGGCAGGGACAGAATGGTTCACCCTGACGGGTGTCACCGTGCAGGTGCAGGCTTCCATGATGACAGGCCTTCCTTCCTTCAGTTCAAGGAGCGTCAGGACCGCGTCCTGAGGACTGGGAATCACGGTAAAATCCGGCCAAATCGCATTGTTCAGGAGGGATCTCCTGACCGTCTTTATAGAGGACCGTATTCCCATGATATTGACGTGGTAATTGCCTTTCCGCACGATGAGGTTGTCGGCGAGAAACGGGATTCCCAGCACGTGATCGAGATGGGCATGAGTGATGAAGATGTTCCGTATCCGGAACTGTTCCTTCTCGGTCAAGACAGTGGTGACGCTGCCGGCGTCAAGGAGGATTTTTCCGTTGACCATGAAACCAGGGGGATTATGTCCGGGGAATTCAGCACCCGAACACCCGAGGACCCTTATCTCCATGAGGGAAGCCTCCGGACGGGATCACCCCTTTTCCCGAGGCAAGGGATTAAGAAACGCCCGCTGCGCATCCACCATTATAAACAGGGACACTTCAAAAGACAACGAGTAATCGGTGGGCTGCCGTAGCGGTCATCAGAGGCCGTTTTCAGAAAGAACCGGCCTCATCCTCGATCAAGGCATAACAGTTTTCCATTTCGCCTTGACACTGCAGCGCACTTTGCTTGACTTTCCCTGACGGGAACGTTTATACTTTCGGACGAGGAAAACATGGGAACATATACTACATTTCGTCCGCACAAGATAAAGAAAAAGAAGACGCACGGGTTCCGGGAGCGCATGAGTACAAAAGGCGGCAGGAACACCCTTCAGCGCAGACGCTCAAAAGGCCGCAAGCGGTTAACGGTCTAACCTCTTTCTCCCGAATG
>DATJWU010000033.1:0-3425 GCA_035501055.1 Thermodesulfovibrionales bacterium | reverse complement strand
TTTTTCCCATAGGTGCGACGCCTTCAGCGCACTGACGATCGTGGTCAGTCTCTCCTTGCGTTCTGGATGGGAATCGGCGGCTTCGTGCCTGAGGAACACGTCGTCATAATAGAAACCTGCCTTCATGGGTTGATTGTATAGGAAGAAGCGGGTGAGATGCAACGGCAAAAAAAGATGCCGGAAAAGGTGGGCAACTATTTCAGGAGGAACTGAAGGATGTAGCGCGCGGCGACGAAGATGATCGCGACGCCGAGGATGAGTTTTATTATTTTCTGGGGGACAAATTTCTGAAATTTTGCCCCGAAGTACATACCGACAAACCCCCCGAGCCCGAAGAGCGCCCCCAAAGGCCAGTCGGGCATTGCTGAGACCGCTCCTGCTGCGGGAATCAGGGTGAAGAAGAGGGCGCCTGCGAGAGAGGTCACAAAAGTGGCCGCGAGCGCGGCCGCTGCAATGGTGTAGACAGGAAGGCGGAACACGGTTACACAGAAAGGCGCGATTATCGAGCCTCCGCCGATGCCGTAGGCCCCGCCGATTACGCCGACAAATGCCGCCAGGATGAACATGGCGATGGTGTTGAAGGAGAAACGTTCTCCCCAGAATTCATACTCCACCTTGCCGAGGGTGACCGAGATCGTCTTCACGGTCGCATCCAGGGGAAGCCCCGATGCGAGTGCGGCATGCTGTTGCCTTTTCATCTCTTCTGTCCGGGCACTGAATCTTTCGTCGAGCGTCTTTGCTGCAGGGGAAGGCGCCCTCTTCCCGCCCGCGAAATCGCGGAGCAGCCGAAAGCCGATATAGAGCAGCATCAAGCCGACAAAGAACTTGAAGGTGCGGGCGTCGGGGAGATACACGACCCGCACATAGTAGCCGAGGAAAACGCCCGGCAGCGTGCCGGCGATTACTACCCATGTCAGGGGCCACGCCATGCGGCCTTCTCTTATGTAGCGCCAGACGCCGCTGGGGATCGCGACGATGTTGAAGACATGGTTCGTGCCGCTCACGGACGGCGCAGTGTAATTCAGGACGCTCATCTGAAACGGGAGAAGGAGAAAGGCCCCTGAGATGCCGCCCATGGAGGTGAAAAAGGAGATGACCATTGCGACAAGGGGAGGAATGAGGAGATTCGTCTGAACACCGGAAACAGGGAAAAGAAAGTCCATGCGTTATCCTCCTTTCTTGTCGACAACGAGACAATTCTACACTGTTCTCTTTCACGCTTTCAAGAGAATCTCACAAGAGGCGAAGAAAGCAAGCCATGTGATTTGTGATCAGGCAGGCATGTATCGAAGGCTTGTACATGCGATGAAATTCCGGCAATAAGGTGTCTTGAAAAAGCCGCCACCCTTTAACCTTAAGTCCATCGCATTTGAAAAACTTTGGAGTATGCCTCCCCCGCCGCCACCTGCCATTCGGTAATCGGGAGTGAGGTTGTCTGAAGGTTTGCGGGATTTTTCTTCGATACATTAAAATAAAAGATGAAGACCGCTGACTACATTGCCGATCTTTCCAAATGCGTGAAATGCGGAAGCTGCAAGGCCCACTGCCCGACCTATGAGGACGGGCTCTCAGAGGCGGTGACCGCAAGGGGACGGTTGACGCTCCTGAGGGGGTTTATGAGCGGCCTGCTCCGGCCTTCCCCGCTCTTGAACGATCGCATATTCAGCTGCATCCTCTGCGGGGCCTGCGAGAACCTCTGCCCTGCCCAGGTCGACATCACGGGATCGATCTATCGTGGCAGGAGGCTGCTCAGGGATTCCGACCGTGAGAGAAGACTCCTCAGGCTCCTTGCCCGTTTCTCGGTGCAGAGACCGATGCTCCTCTACAGGACTGCCAGGCTGCTGCAGCATTCGCTGCTCCCTTATCTTATGAAAAAAAGCCGGCTGCGCCTTCGCGTCGGCATACCGCCTCACCCGCTCAGGGATGGTCAGCAGGTATACAAGCCGGAGAAGAAGATCGGCCGTGTCGCGCTCTTCGCAGGATGCAGCACGAATTATCTCTTCCCCCATCTCGGGCTCTCTCTTATCAACGTCCTGCTGCGTCTCGGCTATGAAGTGGTCCTCCCCCAGGGGGAGATGTGCTGCGGCGCGCCGCTCCGTTCTCTCGGGCTCGAGGAAGAGGCGATTGAGGCGGCGAGGAAGAACCACCAGATCTTCAGCAAGCTCAATACCGACGCGGTGCTGAGCCTCTGCCCCACCTGCGTTCTTTCCCTGAAGACCCACTATTCCGATCTCATCGGGGAGGGGCTGGAAAACGCTCAGGATGTATCGGGTTTCCTCTCCGACAAACTGGGATCCCTCACGCCGCGTCCCCTCCGTTCCTTCACGACCGTGACGTATCACGACCCCTGTCATCTCAGCTACTCCCTTGGCATACGGAAAGAACCGAGACAGATCATACGCGCTACGGGAGTGGAATTTATCGAAGCGGAGGGCGAAGGGTGCTGCGGTTTTGGCGGGCTCTTCGGTCTCCAGTACGGGGACATCTCGCAGGGCCTTCTCGAGAAGAGGCTTGATGCATACGGCAGCACAGGCGCTGCCTCGGTCGTTACCTCCTGCACCGGCTGTATGCTCCAGTTAGGCAGCGCGCTCAGGGACAAACAGGTCTTCCATATCATAGAACTCATCGAAGAGGCGTTCTGCTAGCGGGTGGAACCCTCACACTCTTGCAGCCAGACAGGCATACGGTACCGCCCGCGTGGGGCGGACTCAAAACTTTTTTATGCGATGAAATCTTGGAAAAGTGTGTGTCCCGCTCGCCCTTCTTGCGAGGCTTCGTTTCACTTATCTCAGGCGTTCCTGTTATAATGAACCGGTTCTTCTTGCGCTACAAGCGGATTGAAAATACCGTTTCGTCGGGAGACTGCATGAAATTCTTTATCGACACCGCGAATATCGATGAAATACGGAAGGCCTGGGATCTCGGAGTCATCGACGGCGTCACGATGAACCCTGCCCTCATTGCAAAGGAGAAGCGAGACCCGGTGGAAATCCTGAGGGATATCTGCGGCGTCGTCAATGACTGGGAAAAGGTTCCAGGGAGATAATATGCCGATATTCGAATATCAGTGCAATGCCTGCAAGGAGGACTTCGAAAAGCTCGTGTACGGGAATCAGGCTGTTTCCTGCCCGAAATGCTCTTCGGAGGATATCCGGAAAAAGCTCTCGACTTTCGGAATGAGCGGCGTCGAGAAGCCTGCCTCTTCTGGATCATCCGGATGCGGTTCCTGCAAGAGCGGCTCCTGCAGCACCTGCCATTAACCCTCGAATGACGGCGGAGCCGTATCGTGTTCCTGCGCTTTTTTGCCTGAACTGACGGCTGAGCGCTGTTCTGCTACCGTTCGGGATACTTAAAAGGGTTGCCCCTGACGATCTTGCCGAGTTTCAACGGCGCACCTTCAAGAAGAAATACCCCCATGCCCCGCT